>JAGQZQ010000026.1 GCA_020435415.1 Flavobacteriales bacterium | reverse complement strand
TCTGTGTCATTAAAAAACACCCGATCAACGAAGGTTTTCTGGTGAGCGGTATGTTAATCCCTCTCGTTATGCCGGTAGATATCCCTCTCTGGATGGTCGCTGTTGCAACCATTTTTGCAGTGGTCATCGGTAAAGAGGTATTCGGTGGAACAGGTATGAACGTTCTGAATCCTGCATTGACCGCACGGGCATTTCTGTTTTTTGCTTACCCCACAAAGATTTCAGGTACTGAGGTATGGATCAATACAGACACCGTTGACGGACAAACCGTTGTCGATGGTTTCAGCGGAGCCACTGCCCTCGGCGACCTGGCACAATTGGTATCTCTTACCCCGGGTGATGCGAAGGCAACAGCGATCCAGGCAACCCTGGCCGACGGTGGTACCTTCAGCATGTATAATTCATTCATGGGCTTTATCCCAGGATCGATCGGAGAGACTTCAGCACTGGCGTGTCTGATCGGCGCAGCCATTTTGATCATCACGGGTATTGGCAGCCTGCGCATCATGGCTTCCATGTTTGCAGGAGGATACCTCATGTCTACCTTGCTTCAGGCCTGGGGAGCGAACATGTTCATGGAAGTGAATCCGCTGCACCAACTGATGCTCGGAGGCTTTATGTTCGGAATGGTATTTATGGCCACCGATCCGGTAACGGCCGCACAAACCAATAAGGGCAAGATCATTTACGGTTTCCTGGCTGGTGTGCTTGCCATATTGATACGTATTTTCAATCCGGCCTTTCCGGAAGGGGTAATGATGGCCATTCTGTTTATGAACGTGATGGCACCCCTGATCGACCACTATGTGGTGGAAGCCAACATCAAACAACGACTCAAAAGACTTAAAACCGCTTAATACAACTTCCGATGAACAAAGAAGGAAGCACTTATACGTTTATGTTTGCCGGCATCATGGTGGTGGTGGTGGCCACTATTCTGTCCGTTGCGGCCATCAGCCTGAAACCATTCCAGGAAAGGAACCAGATGCATGAGAAAATGCAAAACATCCTTCAGACGATTGGAATTGAAGCTACCATGGACGAGGCGCCGGCGCTGTTTGATAAGTATGTGAAGAAACGCGTAGTCCTTGACCACAGCGGAAGCGGACAACCGGTTTCTGAAAATGTGGGCAACATCGACGCAAAAGATAAAAAGGACGGATTCAATATAGATGTCAGAAAGGAATATAAAAGTTTGTCCGAGGATCAAAGGAACTATCCCCTGTTCATTTGTGAAACAGACAAAGGCAGCTTTACGGTTATTCCTATGGTGGGAACCGGCCTTTGGGGGCCTATCTGGGGCTTTGTAGCCTTGAAAGAGGACCTCAGTACGGTTTACGGTACCAGTTTTGACCATCATGGTGAGACCCCCGGACTCGGTGCGGAAATCAAAACCCCGGCGTTCCAGGCTCAATTTGTAGACAAGAAAATTTTTGAAGGAAATGAGCTTGCTTCTATCCATGTGGTGAAAGGCGGTGCAAAGGAAGGTGACGTGCATGGTGTAGATGCCATCACCGGCGGAACCGTTACAAGCACAGGGGTCGATGAGATGATCTCCCGCACGCTGAAGGTCTATGAAACGTATTTGAAAAATAACAAACAATAGTCATGGCAGCAGAAACAGCAGTAGAAACAAAAACCGCCAGTCCGGCCGCGGAACCGAAAGAACCGCTTTTCTCCAAGAAGAACCGGAAGTTATTGTCCAACCCTATGAACGATGAGAATCCGATCACCGTTCAGGTGCTTGGTATATGTTCAGCCCTTGCGATTACCGTGCAAATGAAACAGGCGCTGGTGATGGGGATTTCAGTAATGGTGGTAACAGCATGTGGTAATGTGATCATTTCCATGATGCGAAATCTTATTCCCAGCCGTATCCGGATCATCGTGCAACTCGTGGTAGTCGCTTCACTGGTTATCCTGGTGGATCAGGTACTGAAGGCTTTTATGTATGATGTCAGCAAACAACTCTCCGTATTTGTCGGTCTGATCATCACCAACTGTATTATCATGGGACGCCTTGAGGCATTTGCACTCGGAAATAAACCCTGGCCATCGTTTCTGGATGGCATCGGAAACGGACTAGGGTACGCGGTCATACTTGTGATTGTGGCCTTCTTCCGCGAGTTGCTGGGATCAGGTAAGCTATTCGGTTATGAAGTTCCCGGTGTTCAATGGGCGCTGGCACATGGCTATATGAACAACAACCTGATGATCCTCCCTCCGATGGCCTTGATTATTGTAGGTATTATCATTTGGGTTCAGCGGTCACGCAATACCAAACTCATCGAAGAATAAATAAACAGAAAGATTCCCCAGATGGAAAATCTCGTAAATATATTTATAAAAGGCGTTTTCATTGAGAACATGATCTTCGCCTACTTCCTGGGTATGTGTTCCTACCTGGCCGTTTCCAAGACCGTGAAAACCGGTGTTGGCTTGGGCGCAGCGGTGATCTTTGTTCTCGGATTCACTGTTCCGGTGAACTACCTCCTGGAAAACTATATTCTGAAAGAGGGAGCTATGTCGTGGTTGTCGCCTGCTATGGCGGATGTGGACCTTGGTTTCCTTAGTTTCATCATGTTCATCGCCATCATCGCAGCTATGGTGCAACTCGTTGAAATGATCGTGGAGAAATTCGCTCCGGCACTTTATGGTGCGTTGGGGATTTTCCTGCCGCTTATTGCGGTGAACTGCTCCATCCTGGGAGGCGCACTCTTTATGCAGGAAAGACAATACGCCAGCATTGCAGAGGCAACATCATTCGGACTGGGCTCTGGTGTAGGTTGGTTCCTTGCCATCGTCGCCATTGCAGCGATCCGTGAAAAGATCAGATATTCCAATGTCCCTGCACCATTGCGTGGACTGGGCATTACCTTTATCCTTACCGGACTGATGGGCATTGCCTTCATGAGCTTTATGGGTATCAAACTCTAATGATTATTTTGTTATGATATTTTTTCTATTTGACACAACAACGGTTGTCACCAGTGTAGTTGTTTTCCTGGTATTCCTGATGATGCTTATCGGTATCATTCTATTTGCCAAGGCCAAGCTCATGCCTTCCGGGTTGGTTAAACTGGTAATCAATGGAGAAAAGACCATTGAAGTGGAAGCCGGCGGAACAATCCTCGGAACCCTTGGAAATAACAAGATTTTTCTGCCTTCTGCATGCGGAGGCGGTGGAACCTGCGCCATGTGCAAGTGTCAGGTGCTGGAGGGTGGCGGTGAGATCCTGCCAACGGAAAAGCCATATTTCTCCAGATCACAGATACAGGACCACTACCGTTTGGGGTGTCAGGTGAAGATCAAGAATGACATGGAGATCAAAATACCCGATGAGATCTTCGGTATCAAGAAATGGGAATGTGAAGTGGTTTCCAATTACAACGTAGCATCATTCATCAAAGAGTTTGTGGTGAAATTGCCGGAGGGAGAAACACTCGACTTTCAGGCAGGTGGATATATTCAGATTGATGTGCCGGCGATAGATGTGGACTTCAAGGACATGGACATCACAGCGCATCCTCGTATGGGCAAGCAACCCGATGAGTTCCGCCCTGAGTGGGATAAGTTCAAGTTGTGGGATTTGAAAATGAAAAATCCGGAACCGATTTTCCGGGCATATTCCATGGCCAACCATCCCGCTGAAGGAAACATCATTATGTTGAATATCCGTATTGCCACCCCGCCATGGGATCGTGCGAAGAACGGTTGGATGGGCGTGAATCCGGGTATTTGCTCTAGCTATGTATTTAGCAGAAAACCGGGAGACAAGGTGACCATTTCAGGACCTTATGGTGAATTCTTCATCAAGGATACCCAGGCAGAAATGATCTATGTAGGTGGTGGTGCCGGTATGGCGCCGATGCGTTCTCATCTCTTCCACCTGTTCCATACCTTGAAGACCGGAAGGAAAGTGTCTTATTGGTACGGAGGCAGATCCAAACGCGAATTGTTCTACCTGGATGATTTCCAGCAGATCGAAAAGGAGTTCCCTAACTTTAAGTTTTACCTTGTTCTTTCAGAACCTACACCTGAAGATAACTGGAAGGTAAAGGAAACGTTGGATGGAGAAGGGGATGGTTTCACGGGATTCGTACACCAGTCCCTGATTGATAACTACCTGAGCAAACACGATGCGCCGGAAGATATCGAGTTTTATTTCTGCGGCCCTCCGATGATGAACCAGGCCGTATTGAAAATGTGCGATGATTTCGGCGTGCCTCCGGAGAATGTGTCATTCGACGATTTCGGAGGATAAGCAAGATTCTTATTTTATATGACAAAGGGCCGGTGTACATGACCGGCCTTTTTTATTGCAGGACTGAGCGTATTGGATGATGAGGGTCATTTGTATTACTGATTAAAATATCCGACCTTATATTGCAGTTCTATAATTCAAATGGTCATGCGAAATACAATTTTGACATTTCTTACCGCGTGCGTGTTTGTGGCGTGCCAAAAGGATCCGATTGTATCGGAATATCCCAATGTGCTTGTGGTAGGTGATCCGGACGAGGTCCTGATCACCGATGATTCACTGGTTGTTTCGGGAGGATATAATCATGGGGAATTCATTGATGTAGATGTGGATAAAGATGGTGTGAATGACATCCGCATCAGTGCTGCTTTTACAGGGTCCCCCGGAATGGGGGTTACCGGAAGCGCATATCTGCGCTCAATAAATGAACAATTAGGGTTTGCATATATCCCTTATAAAGTTGATCAATACACAAAAGAGTACAAGGATACCATTAAATTTATGGGATCAGATTCAGAATTGGATGTGACCGAATACACCTGTGAAAATTTGCCGGGCTATCAATATTTGTCTACTACAGAAGAAAGACGCTATAGGTTTGAACCGGGTAGTTCCGTTCGCATGAACGATGCATTTGACCTCGAATCAGAGAGAATACAAATAAGTCCGATAGATAATAACATTAGCGAAACTCAGGGTGGAGACCTTGGTGGTATTGGCATAATCCGTCCAACATGGAGAACTGTTCGCGATTATAGCCATTGCGGGAGAGTTGATTATGAAAGTAAATCATATGTGGTATTTCGGATTGACGGTCGTTTGGGTTGGTTGAAGTTGACGGCGACCGGGGGGCTGGTCACTATATATGAATATGCAGTCCAGAAAAAACCATAGACATTATTACAAAAAAAAGCCGGTACGAATACCGGCCTTTTTTTTGCGCCTCCTCCAGTTAAAAACAAACTCCGGTGGTGAGCGGTTGCCCGCATTTACATACAAAGAATATCCAGCAGCGTTTGGCGCCACAGGCTCCCGAACATGTAAAGAGACCGTTAGGACTTGCCGTGCTTTTACACGGTCTTAAGCTGGTGACAGCCGGGATACATTTGGGGTTGGTGGAACATAGCGATTGCGGATCGTAGCATTCTTGTTGCCCTACGGATGCGAATGTGGTAAAGAATGCACATAGGAACAACACTGATCCGAGGATGAATATATAATGTCTTGCTTTTTTCATGACGTTTTGTTTTAGATGATCAGGGTTGTGCAGGAAGTGCGTCGAGGATCGGTTTGATTTCTACAGGTACGGGCAGACTGTGCATCATGTAAAAATTCTTAACGCCGGTTAACGCTGATACAGCAGCTTCACTTTGTCCGAACTCCCTGTCCACAACCGTTACATACATCGGTAACTTGCTCTCGATGTATGTGCCCAGATCCGCATGTCTGGAAAACCTGATTTCAGAAGCTGTATTTACCAGCCCTAATAAATCGGTACAATAGTCTATTTCAAATTGCTTCTTCCAGCTTGATGAAACCAACCAACCCGCTACCAACCCTCCTAAGACAATACCGATCAAGAATAAGATGACCTTTTGTTTCATGAGATGATGTTTAGTGTTAGACGTTCACATGGATATACTTCAAATATAACAGGAAGAAGATAGGACACGTGTATATTTGCCAATTACCACATAACTTGCACACTTCTATTCAAAACAAAATTTAAACGACCTTCCGATATGAGTTCACCGTTTATGATCAGGTTTTTTTATATCCCATTACTCGTCCTCAATGCGTGTATCCAAAACAAATCTGAAGCCCCGAAAACGGTAAAAATTTCGGGTTCTGCCCAGGGAACCACTTTTGCTATCACGTATCTGGATGATGAAGAAAGAGAATTCGTGAACGAGGTGGACAGTCTGCTGAGGCTCATCGACCAATCGATGTCCCTCTGGGTAGATAGTTCGCTGATATCCAGGTTAAATAAAGGTATGGATTCGGTTGTTACCGATCTTCATTTTCTGAAAGTGTTTAACACCGGACAGAAAATATCGGAAACCACATCCGGAGCTTTTGACATGACGGTGGGTGCGCTTGTACGTACCTGGGGGTTTAGCCCGGGAACGCCCATAAGTATTGATAGTACGGTGATTGATAGTATCTCAAGGTTCACCGGTTATCAGAATGTGAGCATCCTTCCCGATGGAAAATATGTAAGAAAGCATAAAGAAACACAGATTGATTTCAACGCCATAGCTCAAGGCTACACTGTTGATGTTCTCGCAGAATTTCTGGAAGAAAAGAATATCAGCAATTATCTGGTGGAAGTAGGTGGGGAACTCAGGACCGCCGGGAAGAACGGGGCGGGAGAAGCCTGGGTCATAGGCATTGATTTTCCTATGGAAGATGTTGTTCATGTTGCCCAGGTCATCATCCATGTCAGTGATAAAAGCGTGGCCACATCCGGTAACTACAGGAAGTTCTTTGAGTATGACGGCGTGAAATACGCCCATACCATCGACCCGAAAACAGGATACCCCGCCCGGCACACTTTGCTAAGTGCTACCATTGTGGCAGATTATTGTATGGATGCGGACGCTTATGCCACTGCCCTTATGGTGATGGGGACCGACAGTGCGAAAGTGTTCCTGAAAGATCACCCGGAACTGGAGGCGTTCCTGATCTTCGGTGACGATGATGGTCGGTTCAATACGTGGATGACTGACACATTCAAAGCACGGATCATCGAAGAGAAGAAAACAGAAGCCCCAAAGGAATCTTGAGAATCAGGAGGCGTCGGAGTTTTTGCACTGCTCTTCCGGCTTAGCACCACACAGGCCGCAGACCGCACCCTCTTTCTGAAGAAGCGGATTGTTGCTGGAGCAAGTACCGGCAAACTGGCCGTTCTTTTTGACCAGGATTTTGATGGCAATACCCGCAAAGGCAAGGGCCATCATCACAATGGATATGAGAATGATTTCCATACCCCAAAGTTAAGGTTAAATTGACACAAGTGCCACCCGGGCAGATTAAAGATCCTGTTTACGTACCCACAGCCATGCACCCGCTCCCAGCACTGCCAACCACAACATGGCAACCACCAGATCAACTCCTCCGGTTGGCGTTGGTAATGTTTTGCCATCCTCCAGTAAAACTTCAAAGTATTTTGTAAAAGGAAAAGGTACCAGGTTGTCTGCTGAATTCAACGGAAGATACTTTCCGATGCTCCCTGGAAGTATGGCCTCAAGAATGCGTTCACCGAACCACGAATAGATCAGGAACAGGCCTATGGTGAGGCCGGAACGCTTCAATAGCAGACTACACGCCAGGGCGAACATGAGATAGATAAGCATCTGTATCAAATAGAGACCGAGGTAGTGCATGCCTTCGAAGCAGTCTACTAGTACCGCATCCGGCGTATTGGCGAAGCCGATCACCAGGCCCAGCACGAAAAGAAAAAATGTAGATACGACGGAAAAGATGGTGACCGTCATCGCTTTTGAGAGAATGAAGGCATCGCGGCTCATTCCATCGATGATGTGCTGCCTGATGGTCCGGTAGCTGAACTCATTGGTCGTAAAAATGATGACCATAATGGAAGGGAAAACAAAAAAGAAGCTGCACACATACGCGAGGTTGTTCCATATATCCGGGAAATTGTAAATGTGAAAATGTGAGAAGACCATTTTATCCAGGTCTCCGTTCAGCTGAACTTTCCGGATCACATATTCCTGCAGGAAATAAAAAACCACGGCCATAGACAGCAGGTACAGTGCAGAAAGTACCCAGAAGGATCTGGCGTGGAGCATTTTTCTGAACTCTATGCGCAGCAAACTCATTATGCCTCATTCAGTTTTTCAAGGAAGCCCTGTTCCAGGCTTAAGGATCGCTGGACCAGATGGGTCACGTATATGCCTTCGCCGGCAAGGTGTTTGTTCAGGGCGGCGGCATCCAGACTTTGTGTAGTTGAGAATACCCAATGGCCGTCCTCCATTTTAATATCCGCCACATTGTGGAATTTACCCAGAACATCCTTTAGCGTATTCATGTCGGCAGCTGCCACTTCCACGATCCGCTTTCCGGTGAGTTCGTCTACCATTCCGGAAAAAACCGTCTTGCCTTTTCTCAGTATAGCCACATGCGAACATACCCGTTGTACTTCATCCAGCAAGTGGCTGGCAAGGATGATGGTTGTTCCCTGTGCGGCAACCCGGCGGATCAGTTCACGGATATCTGCGATGCCCTGGGGGTCAAGTCCGTTGGTAGGTTCGTCAAGGATAAGTACTTCCGGACTGCTGATCATGGCTGCCGCAATGGCCAGCCTTTGCTTCATTCCTAATGAATAGGTCTTGAATTTATCAACGCCTCTGCCTTCCAGGCCTGCGAATGCCAGCATGTCATCAATAACACTGTGATCCACACCTTTGATGTCCGCAACATTTTTTAAATTCTGGATGCCGGTCAGATAAGGTACGAAGAGCGGTGCTTCAATAATGGCACCCACCTTCTTCCGGTCTTCATCTTCCGGTTTTTTCCCAAACCAGAGAAATTCACCTGAGGTCGGATGGATGACGCTGGTGATCATGCCCAGGGTCGTGGTCTTTCCACTCCCGTTAGGCCCCAGTAGACCAAACACCGTTCCGGGCTGGATCTCAAGGTTGAGGTTGTCCACCGCCCTGATGCGACCAAATTGTTTGGTCAGGCCTTTTATGCTGAGTACGGATTGCATGGGGGCAAATCTGGTAAAAAAGAGGTTACCGGCCGAATATTGGATGTTAATTAATGCTAATGTGTTGTCCGGATCAACGGAATACACATATCTTATAAAGAATTATTCAAACAGGTTTTTCTCCCTTTCCAGCCGGCACCAGTTGCAATCTTCCGAATCACAACCCCTGGAGAATTCCTGGTTCCGGATTTTCTCGTAGGTGTCATGGATTTGTTCCAGAACCATCTGTTCATCATCATGCGAGATATCGAAACGCACTTTACGGAACTGATCCTTGCTGTCTTTTTCGATGAAGTCAATTTCTCCGCTGCGCATGACCCAGGATGTTCGTTTGTCTGCATCCACCAATAGTTTGTAGAAAACCAACTGCCGCCAGTAGTTTCCTCCCCTGGGGTCTTTGTCGTCCGGTGGTTTCAGTTTCGTCCGGGCGTTTTCATATCTCCCGGTTTTGTAATCCACCACATGAATGTTGTTGCCCTGAAATTCGATTTTATCCAACGTGCCGTTTACCGGAACCCCTGATATTTCCACATTGCGGATGTGGTATTCGGTAACGACTGTTTTGTTCCAATGTGTGGCGTAAGTGCTATAATATTCCTTCAAACATTCCTCGCCATAGTGCATACGGTTGTCGAACTGTTTTGAGGTGAAGGACGTTTGCTTCTTTTGCATCTCATCCCGGAATGCGGATATCAGGATATCCTCCGGGGGGAATGCGCCTTTGCCTTCTTTTTCAATTTTATCAAACAGACGTCTGAGTGCATTATGTATCACGGTGCCGAATGCCATGTTCTCATTTTCCGCCCTTGGCACTCGCAGGATATATTCATAAAAAAAGGCGACCGGGCATTCGATGTAACGGTTGAGGTGCGTTACGTTCATGACATAGTTCTCAACCAGTCCGGCAATGTGCGCCTGTTCGGAGTCTCCCGGATTACCGGGAGGCGGTGTGAGCAGTTCAGCATGGTAACGAACTTTTTCTTCGTCCGTGATCTCAGGTGGCTGAACATTCACTTCGGGAATTTCCAGGATCTCATCAAGAAAGCGGCAGCGTTCCGTTTCCCGGTTTCCATTGTGTGTGGAGTACGATAGGGTCAGACGTTCTTTTGCACGGGTCATGGCCACATAGAACAAGCGGCGGTTTTCCTCCATGTCAGATTCTCCTGAAGAAAGGGTAAGCGTGTCAGGAAAGGAAAACTGATACATGGCACTTCCCTTGCCAGACTCCCAATGGTCTTTGGTGGAACCAATCACAAATACATGTTTGAACTCCAGTCCTTTTGATCCGTGTGCAGTTAGCAGGTTCACACCCGATGCATGATGGATTGTTTTTTCAAGAGATAGATCCAGCCTGTGATCCACCATCAGTGAAATGATTTCCAACAGTTCTTCGGGGCGAAGACCTCTGTTTTTCTCGGATTCGGAACGGATGAATCCGAAGAATGTATTCAGCGCCTCCAGCATCCACACACGGTATGGTGAGGTCAGCAAAGTATTCATCAATCCACTTTCTTTAACGATCTGTTCAACCCATTGTGTGAGGGGAAGGTCATGCCGGGAGGTGATCCAGGTTTCCAGGTTCCTGTCAAATTCGATCCATGCTTCAACATGTTCAAGATCTATTCCAGCCAGCCAGAGGTGATCGTTCAGAAGTGCCCGCCAGGATGAGCGTGGTTTGTTCTTAGAGGCCATTTCCACCGACAGACGGAAGACATCCTTTTGTGGTAAACCGATGAAGCGGTAATGCAGTATTTCATAAAGTAGTGATTCTCCGCTCAGCACTTTGTTGTTTTCCCTGGTAACGTAGTCGATGATGGTAATCAGTTGTCTGATGATAGGCAACTGAAGCACATTGATCTTTCTCGAGGTGTTGTATGGAATTCCGCGATGATCGAGGATGCGCACCAAATCTTCCGATGAGCGGTGCTTCCGGTAAATCACCGCTATGTCATTCAGTTGTTCGCCGCTGGCATGCAGTTGTTCAATTTTTGCCACCAGTGCTGCAATTTCTTCTTGTGGGTTATGGCATTCGATGACCCGGGGGAACTCCCGTTCATGGGACAATGCTGCCTGAAGGTTCTTCTCTAGTCCGGGAAGTATCCTGATCAAACGTTCGTGGTTCTTCCCGATCAGGTGCATGGCGGTGTCCAGGATGGGTTGGGAGGAACGGTAGTTCTCGGTGAGTACGATGGTGCGGATATCGCTTTCATATTGTTGATGAAAGGCCAGGATGTTTTTTACATTGGCTCCCTGGAAACGGTAGATGGACTGATCATCATCACCTACTACAAACACATCCGGCTTGTCCCAGAAACTGGTGAGTATTTGTAGTACATCATTCTGAGCGCCATTTGTATCCTGGTATTCATCTACCAGAAAATAGGGAAAGCGTTCCTGCTGTGACTGCAGAAATGAAGGGTTGTCTTTGAATGCCCGCAATGTCCAGAGGATCATATCCGCATAATCATACCGCCGGCCATCCTGCATCATTTTTTCATAAACCGGGAAGAGGTCGGCGGCGGCCCTCAGTTTGTTCATTTTTTCCTCTTCCAGTTTGATTTTATTCGTGTTCGGGTCACCCGCTGCAATGCCCTTTTTTGCATTCCCTCGTTTATAGATGTATTCGTCACGTTGTGGAAGATCGGCAAGGTAGCTGTCAATGTTTTTGTGGATGATATCGGGCGACCAGTCTTCCGATTTCATGGTGTGGAAGAGGTGTTGGAGGCGGGGAACGTCGGTATACAGATCTCCCCGGTAACGTTTCAGTTGATGATCGTTAGGTAAGTCATCCAGCATCTTTCGCATCCACAGCATTCGGTCCAGGTCACTGATGGCCTCAAAGTCCCTGGTGTTGAATACGTCCGGATATGTCATCAGCAATTCATTGCAGTAACCATGGAATGTATGAATGGCCACGCGATGGGCAACCGGACCTGCAAAGCTGATCAGGCGCTGACGCATGGCAACAGTGCCTGCTTCCGTGTAGGTCAGTGCCAGGATGTTTTCCGGTTGCAGCTGGAGGTCGGGGTGGAGGAGTAGATGGGCGATGCGTGCTGCCAGTACCTGTGTCTTCCCTGTTCCGGGACCTGCAATCACCAATACGGGGCCATCCACAGCTGATACAGCCTCCTTTTGAAATGGATTGAGTCTGGCAAGTGCCCGCTCAAATGCCTCTGTTCCTTGCGGATGACCCACCGCCTTATCAGTGAGATGTTCAGACATGGTGATTACCTGGAGGGATTCTTAACATTTTATAAAAGTATGATTTATCTTGCACC
The DNA here is from genome assembly GCA_020435415.1 of Flavobacteriales bacterium. Lineage (NCBI taxonomy): Bacteria > Pseudomonadati > Bacteroidota > Flavobacteriia > Flavobacteriales > Flavobacteriales bacterium. Next base: position 25,649 of record JAGQZQ010000026.1, on the reverse strand, counting down.
CGAAGAACCTTCCGGCATGGGTTCTTTGTTGAGGTTCTCCCAGCCTGTTATATTTTCGAACTGAATTATAGATATTCCTGTCATAAGTAAATGGAATGCAGATTTCTAAGGGTAATTTCTGATGTGATTTTGAAATCTCCTGCATTTTTAGTTACTTGAGGTGGGCTAACGAGTGGATAACACAAGCATGATGAATCTTTCAAGTCGGGGGTTTCGGACGATTTCTTGTCTGTGCCTTTTCCTGATCCTGATGTCGCAGAAGGGCATGTCGCAGATGGGTAAAGCAGGCAATGTGACCATCAGCACAGCCGGAAATATCGTTAATGAATATACCTACCTCACCGCTGATGCACCGGCCGGTGCAACGACTCTCTCGGTAAATAACAGCGTCTTGAATTCAAACGGACGCTTTTCGATGCCGCTTGAAAAAGGTGATTTGGTCTATATCATTCAAATGAAAGGCGCCACACTGGATGGCGTGCCCGATAACAACTCCTATGGTGCGATCACCAGTTATAACAATTGCGGAAACAATGAATTTGCTCAGGTGTTGGATATTCCCGATGCCAACACCATCATCATAGATTGTGGTTTGAAGTATGACTATACGGACTCCGGTCATGTGCAGGTAGTCCGCGTTCCCAGGTATGAAAGTTTGACCGTAACAAGCAGCGGTGTCATGACCGGAGAAGCCTGGAACGGTCAAACCGGAGGTATCCTCGCGGTGGAGGTGGAAGGAAACACGACCATCAATGCGGGTGGAAGTATGGATATGAGCGGTTTGGGATTTCGGGGCGGACAACTGGACAGTCAAACCAAATGGGGTAACCCGATCATGCGAAGCACGGACCCGGAAGAGGGTGGAGAAAAGGGGGAAGGTATCGGTGGTTACCAGCAGGATTATGACAATTGGTATAACGGTAGATATGGTCGTGGGGCACCCGGAAATGGCGGCGGCGGCGGCAACGCACATAATTGTGGCGGCGGCGGCGGTGCAAATGGCGGTTGGGCTCCGGGTTGGTATGGCCTGGGTGTGGCGGATTCGACACCTCCCGGTTGGGCTGCGGCGTGGGAATTGGAATACCCGGGGATGTCCGGGGTAAATTCACCCGGCGGTGGTCGTGGTGGTTATGCCTGGTCAAATTCCAATCAGGATGCAACCATCCTGGGTCCGGATAAACCTGCCTGGTCCGGCGATAGTCGCAAGCCATATGGTGGTTTGGGTGGTCGCCCGGTGGACTACATAGATGACCTTGTGTTTTTTGGCGGCGGCGGCGGAGCAGGAGATAACAACGATGGCGATGGTGGTACCGGTGGTCGTGGAGGCGGACTCGTTTACATCATGTGTTATGGAAATGTGAGCGGCGCCGGAGAGGTAATATCCAACGGTGAGAACGGTGGAAATGCCTGCTGTGCAGATAATTTTCAAACGCATGGAAATGATGGTGCCGGTGGTGGCGGTGCTGGTGGAACGATTTTCATCACCGTGGTTGGTTCAGGAACCCTTACCGGTATTTCGGCTACAGCCAATGGTGGAAATGGCGGGTCACAATATAACAAGCCTACCAATGGCACGGTTACCGAAGCAGACGGTACCGGTGGTGGCGGCGGCGGCGGACACATCGCTCTTTCTTCTCAAACCATTACCCAAACAGTTTTGGGTGGAGCATATGGTACCACAAATTCAAGTTCCCTGACGGAGTTTACATGCAATGGTGCTACATCTGGTAATGTGGGAAATACAGGTATATGGACTTCATGGCATTCAATCACCGCCAGGGATACCGTTGTGTGTCCGGGTGGTACTGTAGACCTGTCTGCACTGATCACAGGCGCACCACCTTCCGGTACAACCGTGGTGTGGTGGGACTCTCCCGCTGGTGGCAGTATGATCTTTACCGGAAGCCCTTTTACATTTGGTCCAATTAGCAACGATACCATCATTTACGTGGGGACTTGCCCCGGAACCTTCCGCATACCCGTAATGATCACGGTGGGAAATCCCAGTGCCTTTGATGCAGGAAACGATGTCTCCATATGTTCCGGTGGAAGTGTTCAGCTCAATGCAACCGGCGGCACAAATTATCTGTGGAGTCCGGGAGGTACCCTATCAAATCCGGGCGTGGCCAACCCGGTGGCAACACCCGTTTCAACAATGACCTATTATGTGACCATTACCGATGTCGGCGGATGTTCCGGTGTGGATTCGGTAACGGTAAGTGTGGGGAGTAATCTGTCAGTGACTGTTACTCCGGATACCTCCATCTGTGAAGGAGATAGCATTCAGTTGCAGGTTAGCGGTGGAGGTAACAAATTTACATGGACACCGTCCGCAACATTGATAAATCCTGGTTCGGCCAATCCAATTGCCTTTCCGGTTGCTACCACCAAATATTATGTAGTGGTGGAAGATACCCTCGGGGGATGCAATAGCAATGATTCGGTATTGGTTAACGTCAATGCCATTCCCGTGGCGGATGCCGGAATACCGGATTCTGTTTGTCTTGGAGACAGCCTGCAGTTGATGGCAAGCGGTGGCGGAACCTATTTGTGGACACCATCCGGTTCGCTTGATGATCCGAATATTTCTGACCCCAAGGCGTCACCGTTGACAACCACCGTTTATCATCTCACGGTAAGTTCCGGGGGGTGTTCATCTGAGGATTCCGTACAGGTAACGGTTAATCCTGTTCCTGTAGCTGGTGCTGGCGGTGATGTGACCATTTGCATGGGTAGCTCCACCACATTGAACGGATCCGGCGGTGGCAGTTATCAATGGACGCCGGCCACGGGTCTCAATGACCCCAGCGTGGGGACACCTGTTGCTTCGCCCAATGTGACAACTGCATATGAGCTTCTTGTTACGAACGGATTCGGTTGTACAGATAAGGATACCGTGGTGGTAACCATCGGCTCAAGCCTCTCTGTGGCCACGTCCGGAGACACATCCATTTGTCCTGGAGATACCGTTCAGCTTTCCGCATTAGGCGGGAACTCTTACCAATGGACACCGGCTTCTACCCTGAGTAATGATACAATTCCGGATCCGGTTGCTTCTCCTGTGGCGACTACAACTTATGTTGTGCAGGTGAGTGACACCACCGGGTGTACGGGCATAGATTCCATTCAGGTAAATGTATATGCGCCACCCAATGCGGATGCCGGTTCGGATGTTCTTATTTGTGAAGGGGATTCCGTGCAGTTAGCTGCAAGCGGAGGCACAAACTATGTTTGGTCGCCGGTCGGAACATTGAGTAACCCCGGAATTGTCAACCCCAAAGCGGGACCATCTGCGAATACAACCTATTATGTTACGGTGACGGATGTCAATGGCTGTTCTGCATCTGATAGTGTTGCGGTGGGTATCAGCCCGCCACCTGTTGTTAACTTCAGCAATACAGGAGCATGCCTGGGCGATTCGATTTTCTTTACAGACATATCAGCAAGCACTGGCGGTCCGATCACGGTTTGGACCTGGTCCTTCGGTGATGGTGTCACCGTTACCGGAACAAACAATCCCGGTCACCTTTATGGTGGTAATGGCAGCTTTCTCACCAAACTGATCGTTTCGGATTCTTTGGGTTGCACTGATTCGATCACAAAACCGGTCACCGTAAGCAGCCGCCCAAATGTAAACTTCAGGGATACCGCATCAGGCTGCGCACCCATTGTTGTTTTCTTTGATAACCTTTCGAATGGCGGTACCATATATAACTGGGATCTTGGCGATGGTTCGACCTCCGATCAGTTTGCGCCAACCCATGCTTATATCACACCCGGTTCCTACAATGTAAAACTGATCGTTACCAATGGAACCAGCGGGTGTTCGGATTCGCTGACCTTTAACAATATGATCACGGTATATGGTGCACCAACGGCTGGTTTTACTGCGAATTCAACCAATACCACCCTGGATGATCCGCAAGTGGAATTTACCAATTCATCTACCGGAGGAAACGATTTATACTGGTTCTTCGGTGATGGCGCCACTTCCAATGCAATCAACCCGACGCATGTCTATTCGGATACCGGTTGTTTTAGCGTAGTGCTGGTTGTTAAGTCTACGCAGGGTTGTACGGACACCACATTGCAGCAGGTTTGTGTGATCGATGATTTAACCCTGGACATCCCGAATATGATCACTCCAAATAATGACGGGGCCAATGATACGTGGATCATTACAAACATTGAGAAGTACCCGGAACACGTGATCTCTTTGTATAACAGAAATGGTAACTTGCTTCAAACGTTCACGGATTACAACCAACTGTTTGATGGCACCATCAATGGCGATCCGTTGCCCGCGGCGCCATATTACTATACATTGGACCTTGGTGATGGAAATGAGATGATCAAGGGTATTCTAACCATTATCAGATGATGATGAAACGGAGATATCATAGAATTGTCACGGCGGTAATGTTTCTGGGACTATCCTGGAATATGACCATGGCGCAACAGCTGCCGGTATTCAGCCATCACATGTTCAATAAGTTTGCGCTAAATCCAGCCGTTGCGGGATCCGAGCGATTCATAGATTTCAAATTAAATCACCGCAGCCAGTGGGTGGGATTTGACGGTGCACCGGTAACACAGGTGTTGAGCGGTCATGCCATATTGCCCAATGGAAAGATGGGGGTCGGAGGATATCTGTTTAACGATGCTGCCGGGCCTTTCCGCCGTATCGGTTTAAACCTGGCTTATGCGCACCATTTGCAGTTGGGCTCCATGAATCTGTCATTGGGTCTTTCGGGCGGATTGTTGCAATACTCGGTCGATGGCCGCGAAATAAATTTGTACGATCCCACAGATCAAACGGTAGACCTCACCACCAGGGACCGTTCGATGACACCCGATGCGAATTTTGGTATGTTAATGTATAATGAGGATTTATATGTTGGGTTTTCAGCCCTTCACCTTTTGAAAGGGAAACTGGATTTCTTTGAGTCCGGTGGCAATGCAAGTTATGTGCCGCTGGAAAATCACTATTACTTTATGGGTGGTTATAAGGCAGAAATAAATCCGAAGTTCACCCTGGAGCCGGCAGCACTTGTGCAGATGGTACAGGCCAATCCGACACAATTACACATCAACCTGAATATGTCTTATGATGATAAAGTCATAGCGGGTGCAGGTTACAGGACCGGGGATGCCATGGTACTGCTTGTGGGGTGCCGTTTTGCAGAGGCATTCATGGTGGCGTATTCTTATGACCTTTTGCTTTCCGGTCTCAAAACTTCAAACACAGGCTCCCACGAGATCACGGTGGGTTATCAGTTGGCCTATAAGACCGGTGAAGGACCGTTGAAAAAACGGTACAAGCTGAACAAGGTGAGGGTGAACTAACTCTTTTGATGCAGGTTCAGACCTATCTCTATTTTATGTACTTTTGAGCCAATAAAAGGGCTTTTCATCAGACCCATCGTATCGTTTGACGATAGCTTGGTTAACTTGAAACGCCTTCTTTCCATCAGCTGCAAAAGCCCATCATGTTAGCAACTCCTATCTGGACTGGACGTATTTTGACCCACCGGCAACTTGGTCTGTTTTTGATAGCCTTGGTCTTAGTGGTTCCGGTGATTGTAGATCTGATGAATGGATTTTTGAAAATGGAGCTTCGGGTGGATGTTTCCGTGGGCATCATTTACCGAACAGGCATTCTGATTATCAGCACTCCTTTCTTTTTTACATCAGGCCAAAATCGGTTCAAGCTTTATGTTTTGATGATTTTGCTGTTATGGGGGATATCTGCCATAGTGTGGACCTTTTCCAGTGAGGATCATATATTCTCAATGCTTCAATGGGAGGTAAGAGAAATATCAAGGATCATTATGCCTTTTATAATGGTGGTGCTTCTATGGGAATTGGCGGTAAAGTTTGATATTGGAATTGAGGATATGATTCGTCACATTTCATGGTTTGGTTTTATTGCGGGTGGTGCGATTATTTTCTCATTTGTGACCGGATTTGGAATGATGACCTATTATGATGGTCAGGAGTGGGATGGTGGGTTTGGTATGAAGTCATATTTTATTGCCCAGAATGACATCAGTATTGCTGTACTCATCAGTTTAGTGATGAGTTTATATCGGGTGTTCACAAAAATGACACTTGGTAACATTATTATGGTAATGACCACCTTGGCAGGACTGATACTGCTGACCACAAGAACGGCTTTGGCTGGATCACTGTTGATTACATTTGTGTTTGTTTTATCTGCTATATTTTTCAAAAAAAAGGATATACCCATGCGCCGTTTTTCTCGCCTGATGCTGATTGGGGTTGGCGTTGGGCTCTTGGTCTGGGGTATCACCGTATTGATTGATATTATTACCCAATATAGTTTTTTGGTGACCAAATTCGAGAGCCTCATTGCGCATTCTCCCAGAGAATTGATGGTACAAGCAGCCAAAAACCGCATTGCAGACAGGGCGTGGTTGCTTAATATATTCGGGGAAAGCAATTACTATTTCTTGCAGCATATTAACTTTGAGGTAATCAAAACGTACCCAAAGGCCTTTGCCGGGGTGGGAAAACATGTAGAAAGGGATTTTTATGATTTCGTCGGCGCTTATGGAATTATTCTCGGTATGTTGTTGTTACTCCTTCCGGTTTTGTTTTGGGTGAAGATGGTCTTTTCTTTTCTGCAAAAAAGAACATTCCTTAACTTCACCTTCCTGGTCGCAATTACTCTTTTTTTAGGACATTCTGTTTTTGCCGGCCATGCCCTGAATAGTCCCACTGTTGCTAGTGTTGTTGCGCTGGTATACCTCTATATATACCAATATCGGTTCTTTACGGATTCACATCGTCAAACTTCACAAGACCCGTCTGTATGAAGGCGTTTTTTGAGGATCGCCATTTTAGGGAGGTAGTGAAGGGTGCTTCAGGGGCTTTCATTTATAAGTTTCTGGGAATGGTTGCTGGCTATGCTTTCACTTTTGTGGTTGGACGCTACCTGGGTGCTGGCTCATTGGGCGTATTTACACTTTTTCTTTCGGTGCTCTCCATTGCAGGTATGATAGGAAAATATGGTTTTGATGCATCCATTGCCAGATATGTGGCTAATCTGATGCAGCAAAGGAACACTGAATCCATACGCAAGATATATAAGAAGAGCATGAGGTTTTCGCTTCTTCTGACCCTTGCAATCTCAGTGATCATGATGGTATGTGCAAGGTGGATGGCAGAGGAGGTGTTTCACGTTTCCGAACTGACCTGGTACTATCGAATACTTCCGGCAGGACTATTTGCATTTGTGATTGTGGCGATAAACGGAGGCTTTCTGCGAGGATTGAAGAAAGCTGCACAGCATTCGTTTTTTCAGAATTTTGCCAGATTTCTGTTTCCGATGCTGTATATTTTTCCATTGATTTACCTTGTTTCGGCTGTAGGGGCACCCATCTATGCTTATGTGCTTGGATTACTCACTGCAGCCACCATTAGTACGCGAATGGTATTAAGACACCTGAGATATCAGAAAAGTGAATTACCCGGTACTGCTAAAACAGAAGATCCCCCTTTTCGGGAGGTAGTCGGGGTATCTTCTGCACTGCTGCTTACAACCTCCTTTACATTCCTGTTGTGGTGGACTGATTCTATCATGCTGGGTATTTTCAAAACAGAAACGGATGTTGGCGTTTATAATGCCGCATTAAAAATATCCAATATTGTAAGTATTACCCTCGTGGCAGTGACAAGCATTACAGGCCCTAAATTTTCAGAAATGTTTTACAGCAATGATCGGTTGCAATTGAAGAGGTTTATGTGGAAGGTCTCAGGTCTTTCCTTTTTTACGTCACTACCAGCTGCCATCATAATTTTTTTGGTTCCCGGCTATTTGCTGGGGTGGGTAGGAGATGATTTTGTGCATGGAACTACGCCGCTTATTATTTTAACTATCAATCAGCTGGTTCATGCCCTTGCTGGGGTTAACGGTTTGCTTTTAGAAATGACCAATCAGGAGAAGGTCGCAAGGAATATTCTGTTCGTCAGTGTTGTATTGAATGTTGTATTAAATTACATATGGATTCCTGAGTATGGCATTACGGGTGCAGCCCTTGCTACCACGGTTAGTATGAGCTCAAGAAATGTGATTTCCGTATTGTATGTGAATCAGTTCTTTTTAAGATCGGATCGCAGATGAAGGTGTTGATCCTATCAAATATGTACCCTTCTCAACAAGTTCCATACAGCGGCATTTTTGTTAAGAATCAATATGAACGTTTACAGGAACTGAAAGCCCCCGCTGATGTTATTGAACTGTTCTATATGAAACGGAAGCTGACCGGTCCAACCGGAAGTGCATGGAAGTACTTGAATGCTTTTCTTAGGTTTGTTCCCAGGTTCTTTAAAAAGTATCATATCCTGCATGTACATTACATTTATCCCATCGGTCTCCTGGCATATGCTTACAAAATGATTCATCCCGGGTGCCGCATTGTTTTGACCGTTCATGGGTCTGATGTATCGGTCAACCTGAATTCAAAAATGAAAAGATGGTTGTTTTCCAGGGTGGCCGGAATGATGGATTATGTAATTGCTGTGGGAGATGCCTTGCCTCCGTTGATTCGCAAGAACCTTAACAGAGCTACGGATATGGTGCTTTGTGCCGGCGTGGATGAAAGGAAGTTTTATGATGAGGGACGCGACAAGACAATTGATTTTCTTTTTGTCGGAAAATTCGTCGAAAATAAGGGTGTGCATTTGTTGCTCGAGATAATTTCTAGAATGAATGATCCGTCGGTTAGTTTTGGTTTTGTGGGTGTGGGAAAGTTTAAAGAACAGGTTGAACAGATGGCAGAAAAGCAGAATGTTACATACTTCGGAGCTGTTGATCAGGATGGCCTAAGAAAGCTTTATTCTGCAAGCAGGTTTCTGGTGCTACCTGCTGAGAAAGAAGGGTTCGGTCTGGTGGTTTCAGAGGCAATGTTTTGTGGTACACCTGTGATAGCTACAAGGGTAGGAGGGATTGCCGGGCAGATAAAAGATGGCTTCAACGGTTTTTTCATCGGCGACCGAACCGTGGAGGGTATTGAAAAATGCTTAAAGAAGGCTGTGGAAATGGCACCCAATGAATATAGTCATATGGCTGAAAATGCCCTCAAGTCTAACCGTCAATACGCATTGCAGCATGTATGTATTGAGGTGATGAAGGTGTATCAAGTACTCAGTAACCAGACGCAATGATGGATGATGTAAGGCCAATATTTGTTGGAGGTACGGGGCGGTCTGGAACCACAATTTTGTCAAGGGTATTAGACTTGCACCCCAGAATATCGCGTTTTCCTATCGAACTTCGTTTTCTTACCGACCCTGATGGTGTAGTATCCCTTAAAGGGCCTTTGGTGGATTACTGGTCGTTTTATCAAGCTGATATAGCCATACGGCGATTTGATAAACTCCTGAATTCCGTTTCTACGCGGTATATCGGAAGATATCCCAATACCTATTTGGCTCGACTGGTTGGACGTGATTTCTACCATGACTGGAAACGTGATTATGTTGATGCCCTGGCTGCCTATACATATAGGGGAGATTGGGCTGCGCGATCCAATGTATTTAAAAAAGCGTTGACCCGTTTACCCATTCCTCTATCATTACGGCGTTCATTTCTGGATTTATGTTATTATGCAATACCTATGAGCTTGTCGGAATATGAGCAAGTAAACCGGCATTATGTCAACCGTTTTTTTCAACAATTTGGAACCTTGAACCAGGGGGAATGTGTAGTTGAGCATACGCCCAGTAGCATAATACATGCCGATGTACTTCAAGGTATCCTTCCGGAAGCCAGGTTCATTCATGTCTACAGAAATCCCTGGGATGTACTGGTGTCATATGGTGGTCGCGACTGGGGTGCAAGTTCAATTGAGGTTAATTTTCGTTGGATATGTGATATTCTTGGAAGATGGACGCAGGTTCGTGAAAAGATACCCGCGTCGTCATTTATGGAAGTACGTTTTGAAGACTTGATTGGAGACACAGAGGGAACCCTGAGAAAAATTGTTGATTTTGTAGGAGTGGAATATGATCCGACCATGCTAAATCTTGATCTTTCGCGACACAATATCGGCAGGTGGAAATCGGTACTGGATGAAAATCATCGAGAATCACTTCGTTCAACTGTGCCTCAAGATATTGCTCGTTATTTTGAAGAGGATGAATTATGATGAACGATTTAAGTCATGAATGATAGGAAAGCAAGCATAGCGATGGTGGCATATACCAACTATGCCACAGATCCGAGGGTGATAAGAGAAGCAGAAGCAATGGTGTCTGCGGGCTACCCGATTGATTTTTACGCACTCAAAAGAGAAGGAGATCCAAAAGTAGAAAGCATTAATGGTGTGCGGGTAATCCACTTGAATATGAAACGATACCGGGGGAACAGCAATGTACGTTACATGCTTTCGTATCTTGAGTTTCTTTTTCGTTGTTTGATACTGTTTTCTGTCAGACCTCGAAGATACAAGGTGATTCATGTGAATAATATGCCGGATTTCATGATTTTTGTGGGCTTCTTCCCCAAAATATTCGGTGCGAAACTGGTATTGGATATTCATGATCCGATGCCTACAACGTTCGAATCCAAATTTGAGGAGGGAAAGGGATGGAAGTACCGTTTGCTTTTATGGCAGGAACGTTTGAGTGCCAGCTTTGCAAATAAGGTGATTACCGTTCACCAGCCCATGAAGGATGAAATTCTTGTGGCACATGGTATTCCTGAGCAAAAAATCACAGTTATTGCTAACTTTGCAGACGAAAAAAAATTCCCCCTTCGCGAGAATTATAAGCCCGAAGGAGACAAAATAAAAATACTTTTTCACGGTACAATTGCTGAAAGGTTTGGTTTACAGAATGTTATCAAAACTTTAATGCAAAATAAATATAGATCAAGATATACGTTGAAGATAATAGGTGAAGGAGATTATAGTGACAGTTTGAAGGAGTTTATTGCTGTGAATAATGCAGGGGACGTAGTTGATTTCGAGAATCGGTTTTATAGTGTTGATAAACTTTCCGTTATTATCGGGGGATTTGATGTGGGACTTGTAAGTTATATCCTCTCTTCTGGAACACAACACATGTTGCCGTTGAAAATGATGGAATATATATCAGTGGGATTACCTGTGTTGACTATTCGTAATAGCCCGATCGGATATTATTTTACAGAGGAAGATTGCTTCTATTATGATCCGGAAAAACCGGAAACGCTGAATCATTGGTTTAATGCCTTTATTGAGGATAAGGATTTGCTGGATCATGGGCGGAATCATGTATTAACCATAAGAAATCGCTTTCTGTGGAATAACGAAAAGCGGAAGTACATCACACTACTGGAAAATTTGATAAATAACGAATGAAAAAAATAAAATTCGGAATTGTTGGTTGTGGCAGGATAGGATTAAGGCATGCCGAGCATATAGCTCACTATGCGGAGTTGGTTGCAGTGTGTGATGCCAATATCGCTAAGGCACAGGAGATCGGCCTGCAGCATGGCTGTAAGGTATATCAGAATATAGACGAGATGTTGTCTCAGCCAGGATTGGATATTGTATCAATCTGCACACCCAATGGTTTACACGCCTCACATTCGGTAGCAGCTTTGCAGTCCGGTGTCAATGTATTGTGTGAAAAACCTATGGCTATTTCAGTGGAGGATTGTGAGTGGATGATACAGGAGGCGGAAAAGGCGAACAAACGGTTGTTTGTTGTAAAGCAGAATAGGTATAATCCACCTATTGTTGCGCTGAAGGAAGCTATTCAGAGCGGTAAACTCGGGAAGATATACAGTGTGCAACTCAACTGCTTTTGGAATAGAAATGAAGATTATTATAAATCCTCCGACTGGAAGGGAAAAAAGGACCTTGATGGAGGAACATTGTTTACCCAGTTCAGCCACTTCATTGATCTGCTCTATTGGTTGATCGGAGATGTCCGAAAAGTTTTTGCGATGATTGAAAATTTCGCACATGAGGATTTCGTTGAGTTTGAGGATACCGGCGTGGTTGCATTTGAGTTTTCCAATGGTGCACTGGGAACCATACACTATACAGTGAACAGCTACCGTAAAAACATGGAAGGTTCCATTACTATTTTTGCAGAGAAAGGCACGGTAAAAGTGGGTGGGCAATACCTGAATGTGTTGGAATATCAGAATATGGAAAGCAGCGATTTACAAGTTGCGGAGACTTCAGCAAAGGCAAATGACTATGGTAGCTATCAGGGTTCAATGTCTAATCACGATAAAGTGATTGAAAACGTAGTTGATGTATTGCAGGGAAATGCATCTGTCACTACCAGTCATCTCGAAGGGCTTAAGACAGTGCAGATCATTGAAAAGATTTACGAAGGTGCTGGCAAAAGAGTAAAAGTAGGGATGTTATGAGAATACTGTTTGTTGGTAGTAAGGGCCTTGGGTATAGAGCACTGCGCCTTCTACATGAGCAGGGTGCTGATATCTGTGGTGTTGTTGCCAGATGGGATGACCTGGATAAGCAATGGTATCCTTCCGTAGCTTCACTGGCACGCGAACTGAACCTTCCGCTGATGATGCCAGAGCAAATAAATGATGCCGAGGTGGTTGGTCAGATAGCTGCCCTGCAGCCCGATATCATGCTGACGGCCTTCTATCCCAAAATATACAAGAAAGATTTGTTATCAATACCACCTCTGGGTTCCGTGAATATGCATTTTGCCCCCCTTCCGCGATACCGGGGTTCCTACCCAGGTGCCTGGGCGATCATTAACGGCGAAACCAGTCATGGTGTAACCATGCACTACATGAAACCAGGTGTGGATAATGGAGAGATTATTGGTCAGATTACTGTGCCTATTGAAGAAAATGACTCAGGGCAAGATCTTTATAATAGATGTGAGGAGTATGGTATTCAATTGCTTAAAGAAACCTGGCCGGCATTGCTTGCAGGTACAGCAGGAAGAATACCACAGGATGAATCGCGTAAATTGTATCATAACCGGGACTACCCATATGGTGGTGTTGTAAATTTTAGCTGGTCTGTCAAAGAGGTATGTAATTATGTGAGGGCACTCTACTTCCCACCATTCAGGGGACCATTCACGTTTGTGAATGGGAAGAAATTGTACGTAGATAAGGTAGTGTCATCTGCGAATAGAGATATTTACGGTACATGTGGTCTTTGCAATATACGCGATAATGAAATAGAAGTGAAAGTCCGCGACGGATGGGTGAAACTGATCACATGCAGTGATGAAAAAGCACAGCAGGTGAGTGTCGCCCAATTAATTGATGATTATAAGGTAAGTCAGGATACAATTTTCGGAAGATAAGATGACCATGAATATTCCTTTGGTGGATTTGAAAGCGCAGTATGATCAGGTTCGCACGGAAGTGAGGTCTGCCATCGATAATGTACTCTCCAATACCGCTTTCATTGGAGGAGAACAGGTAAGGATATTTGAAGAAGGTTTTGCAAAGTATGTTGGGGTCAATCATTGTATAAGCTGCGGAAATGGAACAGATGCCCTTGTTCTTGCTCTGAAAGGGCTGGGAATAGGTCCCGGGCATGAAGTGATTGTACCGGCGAATTCCTTTATCGCTACCTCGGAAGCCGTTACTTGTGTGGGTGGGCGTCCTGTATTTGTAGATTGTGATGAAGCTACCTATAATCTTGACAGCACCCTTGTTGAGGCGGCTGTCACGTCAAATACCAAAGCCATCATTGCCGTTCACTTGTACGGAATGCCTGGTCCCATGAAAGAGTTGGCTGCAATTGCAGAGAAGCATGGTCTTTTTTTGATAGAAGATGCCTCGCAGGCACATGGCGCTAAATTGGGAGAGCGAAGTGTAGGAACCATGAGTGATGTGGCTACTTTCAGCTTCTATCCCGGAAAGAACCTGGGAGCATACGGAGATGCAGGTGCTGTTGTTACGAACCGCAAGAATCTGGCAGAATTTATTGCCAAGTATGCGAATCATGGCCGGTCCGCCAAGTACGATCATGATATGGAAGGTGTCAACAGCAGAATGGATGGTCTACAAGCGGCCGTTTTGAATGTGAAGCTAAAATACCTAGATAGTTGGCTGGAGAAAAGAATTGCTATAGCAGCAAAATACCGGGAACTGCTGGATGCCAAGCAATATCGTTATACCCTTCCTTTAGAAAATGTTCGTCATGTATATCACCTATTTGTAGTACGTGTGCACAGACGTGCGGATATTCTGAAAGAGCTTGCGCATAAGGGTATTCAGGCAGGGATTCACTATCCGATTGCTCTCCCATTTTTAAATGCCTACAAACACTTGAATCATATATCAGCTGATTTTCCCGTAGCACACAAACTTGCTGATGAAATACTATCCTTACCAATCTATCCTGAGCTTACCCAGATGCAGGTAGAATATGTTGCTACACACCTCAACGCCGCTGTTAAACCCCTCACAAAAGAAGCCCCATGAAAGTACCTTTTTTAGACCTTCGACTGAATTATCAATCCGTAAAAGAAGAAATTAATAAAGAGATCCAGGAAGTGCTGGATACAGCCGGATATATTCTGGGCCCAAAAGTAGAAGCGTTTGAAGCACGGTTTGCGGAAGCACATCAAGCCAAGCATGCCATTGGTGTGAGTTCGGGCACAGATGGCAACCATCTTGCGCTTTGGGCTCTGGGAGTTGGACCTGGTGATGAAGTGATCATGCCGGCAAATACTTTTATTGCAACGGCATGGGGAATTACACTGACCGGTGCTACACCGGTTTTTGTGGATTGCGATCCCCTTACATATAACATAGACCCTGCAATGGTAGAAAAGGCCATTACCACGAAAACCCGGGCCATTATAGCAGTACACTTGTACGGTAATCCGGCAAATATGGATGGCTTAAGAGACCTGGCTGTTGCGAATAATATTTTTCTTATTGAAGATGCTGCACAGGCTCATCTGGCACAGTTTAAGGGGCAGATGGTTGGTGGGCTGGGGGAAATATCGTCCTTTAGTTTTTACCCCGGAAAAAATTTGGGTGCATATGGGGAAGGTGGTGCGGTGCTTACAAACAATGATGAGTTGGCGGTTAAGGTGAAGATGATCAGAGATCAGGGACAGGCCAAGAAGTATCATCATCATTCCTATGGACATAATTATAGAATGGAAGCCATTCAGGGTGCGGTTTTGGGAGTAAAATTGAAGTATCTGGAGGAATGGACCAGAATGCGGAGAATGATTGCAGACAAGTATAATGAGAACCTTAACAATCTGGATGGGATATTTCTCCCTACCGAAACGGCAGGTGGCAGACACGTTTATCATTTGTATGTCATCCAGACCGAGGATAGGGACGGTATGAAAAATTATCTGGATGGAAAGGGGATTGTCAGTGGATTACATTATCCTATACCCATTCATATGCAAAAATGTTTTCAATCTTTGGGCTATAGAAAAGGTGACTTCCCCGTTACCGAGCAATTGGCCGACCGTTGTCTGTCATTGCCTATGTTTCCGGAAATGACCACGGAACAGGTACAATATGTTTCAGAAAATGTACGATTATTTGCTACACAAAAGGCCACAATCTAAATTTTAGCTTCTCTTTCTTTAAGATTGGTAACTTTTTGGCTTAATGTTTGTATAAGCCCAGATAATCATTCACGTATGGTTCACAATATATTTAAATCATACCCCAAGTACAAGTGGTTCCTGGCACTTGTGGATTTGTTGGTTCTTAACACCGCATTCTTTCTTTCCGTTTATTTAATATCCTTTTTCAAAGGAACTGAGTTTGAAGCGTACGCGAGATATATCACTCCTGTACCCGAATGGAAGCTATTTGCTCTATATTCACTTGGGGTCGTATTATATTATCAGTACGCGAACTTGTATAAGATTCAGAATATTGTTAATCAGGGAAGGCATTATTTCCTGCTTTTCAAAACATCGATTTTCCTTATAGTAGGTTATATTTTGTTACAATTTCTATTGAAGGACATTCAGATCAGTTCACGGTTATTTTATCTGGTGCTATTTCTCGTCATGAACATTTTGCTGTTCCTTATTAGAATACCGTTGGTGGATGTTCTTAAAGGAAATGTGAGGTTGTCCGATAGGGTAGTTGTCATAGGTTCCGGTGCCATTGCAAGAAAGCTGGTGGATTTGTTTGATAAGAATATCAGATTTAAGAACGTTGTGGGATATGTGGATGACAATGGGAACACGGAAAGCTTTAATGGATTGGACTATCTCGGATCTATTGAGGATATTGAAGCTGTCAGAAAGGAACACAAAGTGGATTATTTTATTCTTGCAATTGATAATCTAAGCAGGAGCCGCTTTTTTGAGATATTTGGAAGGTTTCAGGATAGTAACATTCCTATCCACGTTAATTCACAATACCTGCAGGTTCTATATGACCATCTGGAAATAGATTACTATGATGAGTTGGGATTGGTTCGCTTTGCATCTCATGATGATAACCGGTTCCTGCACTATACAAAGAGATTGTTTGATATCGCTTTCGCACTTGTAGCCATCTTCCTTTTTTCACCGCTCTTTCTGGTGATCGGCATGGCTGTATTGCTTACGTCCAAAGGCCCCATTATTTATAAGCAGGTTAGAATCGGAAAGGATGGTAAACCCTTCTATTTCTATAAGTTCCGGTCCATGTATGTAAATAGTGACAAAGATCCGCTGCGTAGTCAGAAGGTAGCTGATTTCATCAAGGGCGATTATAGTCCGGAAACAGGATCTACCAAGGTGGTAAATAAAAGTAATATTACACCGGTTGGTGCAATCATAAGAAAATTCAGTCTTGATGAACTTCCTCAGTTAGTGAATGTACTGTTGGGTAATATGAGCTTGGTCGGACCTCGCCCATGTGTCCCTGGTGAATGGAAAATTTATGAGGACTGGCAGAAACTGCGACTGAAATCAATTCCGGGATGTACCGGAATCTGGCAGGTCTCCGGTCGCAGTAAGGTAGATTTTGAGGATTCTGTCCTGATGGATATATATTATAATCAAAACTTCACGCCCTGGGTTGACCTTAAGTTAATCTTGCGTACAATCCCCGTTATGGTTCTGGGTAAGGGTGGTGAATAACTTACATTAGAATAATGAATATCGGAATTATTGGCTTGGGTTATTGGGGCCCCAACCTTGTGAGAAATGCGATCATGAATGATCACATTCACAAGGTGTACTGTTTTGATCGGGATGAGTCACGCCTTCAAAAAATGAAGAAGACATTTGACTCCGTCATATGTTGCAATAAACTTGAAGATATTCTTGGTGCTGATGAGATTGATTCGGTTGCTATTGTAACCCCAGTGGAAACACACTATGGCCTGGCCAAAGAGGCGCTCAATCATGGGAAGAATATCCTGGTGGAAAAACCCTTTATGTCTTCAGTGGCTGAGGCGGAAGAGATCCTGGAGTTGGCTGATAGGAAGGGACTCATCACGATGGTGGATCATACTTTTATTTATACATCCGCAGTCAGGAAGATTAAGGAACTTATAGATTCAGGTGAATTAGGTGAATTGTATTATTACGATTCGGTTAGGGTAAACCTCGGTCTGTTTCAAAGGGACGTGAACGTTATATGGGATCTGGCTCCCCATGACTTTTCAATCATGAATTACCTGATTGGCAGAGAGCCTAAAACGGTTCAGGCCATGGGAGGTGATCACGTAGGTAAGGGGCTGGAAGACGTAGCTTATGTGCATATTGATTTCGGTGATAACCTCACCGCACATTTCCACTTGAATTGGCTATCTCCTCTGAAACTGAGAAAAACACTACTTGCAGGCTCTAAGAAAATGGTCGTGTACGATGATATGGAGAATTCGGAAAAGATCAAAGTATACAATAAAGGCATTGATGTTAAGACCAAAGAGGATGAATACAAGATGTTGATTAAGTATCGTTGGGGAGATATGTACTCACCAGCACTGGATAATGTAGAGGCCTTGCAGGCTATGTTGCAGGAATTTGTGGATGCCGTGGATGGCAAACGAAACCCGATCACCAGTGGGCGTGATGGGCTGAATGTAGTGAAGATACTGGAAGCGACCCAGTGGTCAATAAAAAACAGAGGAACCGTTGTAGAGATATGAATGAGAATATGTTTCAGGCTATTGCCGATGATGTTCAACTGGGTAAGGATGTCCGGATATTTCGTTTTGTGAATCTTTATGGTTGTCGTATTGGGGACAACACAAAAATAGGAGCGTTCGTCGAGATTCAGAAAAATGCATCTGTAGGGAAGAATTGTAAAGTATCTTCACATTCCTTCATTTGTGAAGGGGTTCATATTGGAGATGATGTTTTCGTTGGTCATGGTGTGATCTTCATTAATGACCGCTATCCCAGAGCGGTCAATGAAGATGGTTCTCTGCAAACAGAAGAGGACTGGGCCGTTATCGAGACCATTGTTAAAGATCGGGTGTCTATAGGGTCAGGAGTTACGATATTGTGCGGTGTGACGATAGGAGAAAATGCGATGATAGGTGCAGGAGCGGTAGTGACAAAAGATGTTCCCGCAGGAGCTGTTGTTGCCGGTAATCCGGCGCGTATAAAACGGTAACAATTTGCTATAGTTGACCAAGAAAACTTTGCAGATCATGCAGATGTTTTTTCCAGGTGTACTTCCGTTCAGCCAGTTCCCTGCCTGCCTGCCCGATCCGGCTGCAGAGCTCGGGATCATTGACCAGCTTTAATATCTGCCTGCTCCAGTCTTCATCTCCTTCGGGAATGATAACGTCTTTGTTGTTCTGTAGTTCTATGCCTTCGGTGCCTATAGTTGTTGTTACAACCGGCAGACCGCGGTAAAGGAAATTCAACACTTTTACTTTCATTCCACTTCCAAAGCGCAATGGCACAATGGCCAGTCGGGCCGCTGCATATACAGGGGTCAGATCATCCACGAAGCCCTTGATGACCACTCCTTTTTTTCCTGCAACCACCTCCTTAAGACGCTGATCTTTTGTTTTTCCGATGACCCATAGGGTAACCTCCGGGTCTTTTGATACAATTTGCGGCCAAATGTTTTCTATAAACCAGCACAGTCCGTCAATATTTGGCTCCCACCATAATGAGCCGATGTAAAGCACCACTTTCTCGTTGTTATGAAACACAACAGGTGGTTGCTCCAGCAAGGTATCGTCTCCCAGGTGATAAGTTGGCCGGAATTTATCATGAGGAACGCCCTGGGTGGTGAGAGAATCCGTGTCATTTGGTGCGGCAAGGATCATATCTGCCCTTTGTGCATAGGTTTTTTCAACCCCAATCACCCTGCGAGATTCCCGCTGTAATACCCATGACTTTAATGGGTTTGATTGTTTTTCTGCATAGCGTTGCCAAAGCAGGAATTCTGCATTATGTTCATGAAGTACCACGGGGGCAGCGCAATCTTTTGCCACGTATTGGAACATTTCATAGTGGTCCACAAATATCAGATCGGTATTTTTACAAAGTGCGCGCGTCTTAACCATAAGCCGGTTGTTGTGGTTGCGGTAAACGGCCATGGGGCTTCCGGTCAAATAACTTCCTGCCAATGCAAAAAGGTTTCGGGATCGTTGATGGTTGATGGAAAGGTAGTCATGGGGTTGTAACTTCTCCACCATCTCCTGTTCGGTGTCTTTGTTCGTGCCCTTGTTCAGGCAAACAAGTGTAAGGATATACCTGGATGCAAAATACTCAAGTAACTTCCACGTCTTTATCGTACCACCGCTTACGGCGGGATAGGGAACCTCATGTGTCAGAAACAACATGCGTTTTTTCATGTCATCCAATGATGTTGACTTCCCGGTTTAGCATAATACCGAACCGGCTAGAGACCACCTGTTGAATGTGTTCCGAAAGCTGATAAATCTCTTTCCCCTTTGCATGGCCGTAGTTCACCAGCACCAGGGCCTGTTTCTCATGTACTCCCGCATCACCGTTCCGAATGCCTTTAAGTCCGCATTGTTCAATCAGCCAGCCGGCCGCCAGTTTTACGGTGCCATCTTCCTGCGGATAAGCAGGCATCTCCGGAAATTCAGCGGCGAGTTTAATGGCTTCGTTCTTATCAATTACAGGATTTTTGAAAAAACTTCCCGCATTTCCAAGGTGTTCGGGGTCCGGTAGTTTGCTTTGGCGTATCCTGCACACGGCCTCACCAACCTCGCGTATGCCTGGGCTATTGATACCCATGACTTCCAATTCTTTTTCAATGGCTCCGTACGAAGTATTTACAACAGGATGTTTGGTTAGCCTCAATGTCACCGATGTGATGATGAAGCAGTCTTTCAGGGTGTTCTTAAAAACGCTTTCCCTGTAACCAAAGGCACAATCCGCATGGCTGAATGTTTGGACGCTGCCATCTTCCCGGTTAATCGCCTCAAGGGAGTGAAACACATCCTTCAGTTCTACGCCGTATGCTCCGATGTTCTGCATGGGGGCGGCGCCTATATTGCCCGGAATCAGGGAAAGATTTTCCAGACCTCCCCATCCATTGGCAATGGCATGGTTTACGACATCATTCCAAACTTCGCCACCATTGGCTTGCAACCAGACGTGTGTATCATCCTCCTGGATTACCCGTATGCCTTTCAGCTCATTGCGCAGAACAAGCCCATTGAAATCCGACGTGAACAATACGTTGCTTCCCCCACCCAGTATAAGCATGGGCATCTCCCGGAATTTTTGGTCTGCCAGCACCAATTGCAGATCATCCGTTGTTGCACAACGAGCCAGATACCTTGCACTGCTTTCGCAATGAAATGTGTGGTAGGATCTGAGCGTTATGTTTTCTTCGATGGTCATAAGGTGAAGATGGGCAAAAATAACGGATAACTTTGTTTCTTTATAGGATTGAACCGGAACCGATACGAAATGACCACAGTTTGTTTTTGTGTGACCAACGATGTGCTGACCGACCAGCGTGTGAAGAGGCATGCAACTGCTCTGGTGGAAAGGGATATGCGGGTAACCATCGTCGGTCGCATGAAGAAACAGAGTCAAAAACTGTCAGCGGATTTGTTTAGCGTTCGGCGTTTTCGTTTGCCTTTCGAACGGGGTCCGTTGTTTTATGCAACATATAATATCAGGTTGTTCTTTTTTCTGCTGCGATCTGATTTTGACCTTGTCATTGCCAATGATGCGGATACCTTGCTTGCATGCTACTATGCATCCAAATGGAAAAAGTTCCGGTGGGTATATGATAGCCATGAATTCTTCACAGGTGTACCTGAACTTCACGCAAAGCCTATGGTAAGACGTGTTTGGTGTGCAATAGAGAGAAAGGCAATACCCAAAGTCCATGCGCGGGTCACGGTGAACGGATCAATCGCAGACTTATTGAAGCGCACGTATGGTTACGATTTTTCGGTTGTAAGGAACGTTTCCAATACCCGGATACCTTCGAAGCCACGTAGCAGGGCAGAACTTGGGCTTCCGGAAAATGTGCCCATTGTTATATTGCAGGGGGCATGGATGAATGTGGATCGGGGGGCGGAAGAGGCGGTGGAGGCATTCAGATTTATTCCGGATGCCCTTCTGCTAGTGATTGGCGGTGGAGATGTGTTTCCCCTGTTAAAAGAGAAAGTCAGGAATGATCCGTCCTTGCAGAAAAATGTGCGCATACTGGACATGATGCCGGCTAACGATTTGGTGCATTACACTTGTCATGCTTCCCTGGGGCTCAGCCTGGACAAGGATACCAATCTTAACTACAGGTACAGCTTGCCCAATAAACTCTTCGACTATATTCAATGTGGTGTACCCGTGTTGGCTACTCCTATGGTGGAAGTGAAGAACATTGTTGAGACTTATCAAATCGGAGAATTAGCATATGACCTGGAACCGGAGAGGTTAGCCGGTCAGATCCGTGCTATGATCTTTGACCGTAAACAGCAGATCAAATGGAAGCAGGGCTTAGTTAAAGCGTCAGCGGAACTGAGATGGGATCACGAAAAAAATACATGGAAAGAAGTGATCGCCCATGCCCTCAAGGGTGATTAAACCTTTTGTTTGCCAACGATATCCAGAAGGTATTGCAGTTTAAACATATCAAACCAGAACAGGTTGGGTTGGTTGGTGCTAAGTCGTTGCTGAATGGTGGGCTTTAGCCTGCGGAGAATAAACCTCGCAACTCCTGCCATTTTCCAGGTTTTCAGTCTGCGGTACGTCATTAACAGTGTGATCTCCCGGTCATCCGCTCCCAGTTTACGAATCTTCAAAAGATTGTGGATTCCGGTACGCGTTTTTTGCAGAAAATGATCCCGGTTTTCCAGGCCTGCATGGCGAAGTGGATTGTCTATATGGATGATGGGGATGCCTGCCGCTTCCAGTGACTGGCCCAGTAAAGTGTCTTCATGGCCGTAGCCTTTCAGCGTTTCATTCAATGGATGTTCAAACAATGCCTTTTTGGGGATCAGCACGTTGTTGGTCATGAATCGTGCATATCCTTTTCGCTGGTTGGCGGGTAACGCTTCACGCTGACTACCATAAATCCAGTGAAGATGCAATGAGGGATCATCCGGGAGCGCGCGTTGATAAGTTCTTCCGCCATAGACCACCTTAAACTGGCCGATCCAGGGAAGGTATCTTGTGATGTAGCGGTCATCCTCCATGGCGGAATCTCCGTCTATAAGCAGTAAATGGTTGTACGTTGATGCCCGGACCATTTGGTTTCGTATAGCAGCGCGCCCAAGGTTTTCAGGCATTTCTTCATAACGGACATTATTGGTGGTCATTAATTCCCTGTTGGTACTACGGGTCATTTCATCAGAACCATCATCAAAACAAAGAATCTCGAATGCAATCCCAGCATCGCTGCATTGTTTGATCAAGGCGTGAACAAGGTCACGGGAATCCTCATTGAATATGGGTATCAGGATGGATAGCATGACGGTCGCTTCATGCGGGTTGGCCAACCGTCTTTTCTATGATCTGTCCGTTCTCACAAAGCAATGTTCTGGAAGGAAACTTTTCCATCAGGGAGTAGTCGTGGGTGGCCATCAGGACAGCCCTGCCCGAATGACTGATTTCCAGCAGCAGTTGCAGGATCTCCTCTGAAGTGGCAGGGTCCAGGTTTCCTGTGGGCTCATCGGCGAGGATCATATCCGGATCATTGAGCAAGGCACGTGCAATGGATATGCGTTGTTGCTCGCCTCCTGAAAGCTGATGGGGGAATTTAAATCCTTTTGTGCCCATTCCAACTTTATTCAATACATCCTCACTGCGCTGATTCATTTCCTGCTTGTTCTTCCAGCCGGTGGCTTTAAGCACGAACAAAAGATTGTCTGTTACAGAACGGTCTGATAGCAGTTGAAAATCCTGAAAGATGATGCCCAGCTTCCTTCTCAGGAATGGTATTTTCCTGCGTTTGATTTTGCGAAGTTGAAAGCCCGCTATCTCTGCCTCTCCCTCTTCCAGAGGCAGGTCACAATACAGTGTGCGCAACAAACTGCTTTTTCCGCTTCCGGTTTTTCCGATCAGGTATACGAATTCACCCTTCTCCACCGTAAGGTTCACATTGGACAACACCAGGTGGTTATGTTGATAGACCAGGCCTTCTTTGATAGATATGATGGTGTCAAGGGACATGACAAATAGATTTTTCAGGTGATGAAATCCAGTTTCCGGATCTTGCCGAAGGGGAGGGCCTGGATGATCTCCAGGATTTCTTTTTCCAGGTGATCCAATCCACATTTTTCAAGCGCCTTCTCCGGACGGTCTACCCTGAAATACGCTTTAAGCGTAAAATCATTGTCCCGGATCTGAACATAATCAGGGATGCGGGCTTTGCCTTTGATCTTCAGGATATACATTTTGCAAATGTAGTGATTAGGTGATTAACTGTTAGCAGGACGGGTAATACCCCGCGATGGGGTGGGTAGAATTTTCCTGGACGAACATCGCTCACGTCACTAAATAACAATACCTCGTTGAAAACTTCCGTTTGCTTTTCAATGGGAAGGGGTATACCTCAATTATCTTTATAGGCTAATGAACAATGGCTTGAACAGAGCGGGTGTACTTTGGATAGTGCTGTTTTTGTTTGGCTGTGTCGGGCGTATCAATGCCCAGCAGCCTGAAGAACTTCGTGACGATCGCCGGCATTTCAATGAAGGCCTGGCGCTATACGGCAAGGAAAAGTATGGTGCGGCACAGGAAGCTTTTACCCGTGCGATTGCGGCATCACGCGATATGTTCGATGAAACCGTAACGGAAGCGGAGTACTACTATGCGCTTTGTGCGATTGAGCTGTTCCACGAAGATGCCGAAAGCCGGATCACCAGGTTCGCATACGATCACTCAGAACATCCCAAGGCTGTTAAGGTACCCTTTCAGTTGGGACGTTACCATTTTCAAACCAAATCATACCGCAGCGCCGCCGAGAATTTCGTTCAGGTGGATGTGTATGACCTGGCAGGTGATGAAATTCCGGAGTACTATTTTAAGTATGGCTATAGCTTATTTGCCCTGGAGAAATTTGATGAAGCTTCACAGCAGTTTTTTCAAATCAAGAATTCAGATTCAAGGTATGCATCGCTGGCAGCATATTATCATGCGCACATCGCGTATACCCAGGGCAATAACGAAACCGCTCTTCAGGGATTCTTGTCTCTCGTGAATGATGAGAACTTTGCACCGATTGTCCCTTATTATATCAGCCAGATCTATTATCTGCAGGGACGCAATGAAGAACTGATCGCCTTTGCTACCCCACTTCTGGAAAATGCGGTACCCAAGAGGGCACCTGAAATTGCCAGATTACTTGGAGAGGCCTATTATCATACCAACAGATTCAAGGAAGCCATACCGTACCTTGAGAAATATCACGAGGCGTCGTACTATGCAAACAGGGATGATCTCTATCAATTAGGCTATGCATATTACCAGAACGGTGATTGGGAAAAGTCGGTGGAAGCCCTGAAGAAAATCGTGTCCGTGAATGATTCGCTGACCCAGTATGCCTATTACCATATGGGAGATGCTTACTATAAAGGCAATGAGAAAACCCATGCCCAGAATGCTTTTTCTGCGGCATCCAGAATGGAGTTTGATCCGCAGATCACGGAGAATAGTCTTTATATCTATGCGAAGTTAAGCTATGAGCTTTCGTATAATCCATTCAACCGGGCGGTATATGCGTTCCGTGATTACCTGGAAAAATATCCGAACTCTCCCAAGAAGGATGAGATTTACCAGTACATGATGAACATTTTTCTGACCACCCATAACTACGCAGGTGCCGTGGATGTTCTGGAGAGTATGAAGTATTGGGATGATAAACAGCAAAAGGCTTACCAGCTGGTAACCTATTATAGCGGTCTTGAATATTTTACATCACGGCGTTTTGAGGATGCCATTAAGATGTTTGAGAAGTCCATACAGAACAACAAGGACCATGAGACCGAAGCGCTGGCGAGGTATTGGTCGGCAGAAGCATTTTACCATCTCCGGAAATACGATGATGCCATCAGTGCATACGGCGAATTTGCCCTTGTCCCATCATCTTTTAATCTGAAGATCTTTCCACTGAGTTATTACGGTATTGCCTATGCATACTATAAGAAGGAAGATTATGCAAACGCTATCAGCTGGTTCAGAAGGTATGCGGATGATACCCGTCCTAAAAACAGTTCCAAGCTGAATGATGCATACCTGCGCATCGCTGATTGTTA
>JAGQZQ010000025.1 GCA_020435415.1 Flavobacteriales bacterium | reverse complement strand
ATTGAAAATAACAACTACGCCATGGGTACCTCGGTAGCCCGCCAGTCCAATGTGGTTGACCTCTACAAAACAGGTCATGCTTACGAGATGCCTTCCAAACCCGTAGATGGCATGAGCTGTGAAGCGGTGCATGAAGCCATCGCAGAGGCAGCTGAACGCGCCAGAAAAGGCGAAGGCCCTACCCTCCTGGAAATAAAAACCTACCGTTACAAAGGCCACTCCATGTCCGATCCTCAGAAGTACCGGACCAAGGAAGAGGTGGAGAAATACAAAGCCATCGATCCGATCGAGACCGTTCTTAACAAGATCAGGAAAGATAAAATGGCCACTGATAAAGCCATTGAAGATATCCAGAAGAAGGTGAACAAAGAAGTGGATGAAGCGGTGAAATTTGCCGAAGAATCACCGTTCCCGGACCCATCCGAACTTTACAAGGATGTGTACATGCAGCAGGATTACCCCTACATCATCGACTAAAAGATTCATTTACCTTAGAAGCACAACCGTATGGCGGAAATTGTTAGAATGCCCAAGCTTAGTGATACCATGACCGAAGGGGTTGTGGCAGCATGGCATAAGAAGGTAGGCGATAATGTGAAATCCGGAGACCTTCTGGCCGAGATCGAAACAGACAAGGCCACCATGGAATTCGAATCATTCCAGGACGGAGTGCTCCTTCACATAGGTGTGGATAAAGGTAAAGCCGCCCCGGTGGATTCTGTCCTGGCCATCCTCGGTGAAAAAGGAGAAGATATCAAGGGCATCCTGAAAGAGGAAGAAGCAAAAAGTAAGGCCGCAGCAGAAGCGCCCAGGGAGGAAGAAAGCAAAGCGGAAGCACCCGCCGCCCCGGCTCCTCAAAAAACAGAAGAGAAGAAACAACCGGCACCCGTCGCACAAACAACTGAAGCACGACCCGTTGCCGCTACGCATACCGCCTCCCCGATCAACGGTAAGGTGAAAGCATCACCACTGGCCAGAAAGATCGCAGAAGACAAAGGCATTAACCTGTCCATGGTCAAAGGCACAGGGGATTTCGGCAGGATCATCAAACGTGATGTTGAGTACTTCAAGGCCGGAGGCGCGATGGCCGTCTCCACGGTTGAAGCTTACCACGATGAAACGGTCTCGCAAATGCGTAAGACCATCGCGCGCAGACTTGCAGAAAGCAAATTCTCCGCACCCCACTTCTACCTCACCATGGAAATCGACATGGATGCTGCCATCAGCGCACGCCAGTCGGTGAATACCATCAGCGATGTAAAGATCTCTTTCAATGATTTCGTGATCAAAGCTGCTGCTGCGGCCCTCAAGAAGCACCCTAAGGTAAATGCATCGTGGTTCGGTGACACGATCCGTTACTATGACCACGTGCATATTGGTGTGGCTGTTGCTGTAGACGAAGGCCTGCTCGTACCCGTGGTGCGCTTCGCAGATGGGAAGACCCTTTCCCAGGTATCTTCTGAAGTGAAAGAATATGCCGAGAAAGCTAAGAACAAGAAACTTCAACCGGAAGACTGGGAAGGAAACACCTTTACCATATCCAACCTGGGTATGTTCGGGATCGAAGAGTTCACCGCCATCATCAATCCACCCGATGCCTGTATCCTGGCCATCGGTGGCATCAAACAGGTACCCGTAGTTAAAAACGGGCAGGTGGTGCCAGGCAACACCATGAAGGTAACGCTATCGTGCGACCACCGGGTTGTAGATGGAGCCACAGGCGCACAGTTCCTGCAAACATTCAAACAACTGATGGAGAACCCCGTCATTCTGCTGGGCTCCTATTCCATCTAAAATATGGTCCGGAGTGGAGAAGGAAGACGGCATCCGGGCATTTCTCTCCACCCCCATTGAGTACCTTAAAGGTGTTGGTCCACAACGCGCTGACACCCTTAAGACAGAGTCAGGTATTTTCTTTTTTGAAGATCTCCTCAGGCTTTTTCCATTTCGCTATATCGACAGAACCAGGTTCTACAAGGTCAACGAGCTGAAAGGTGATCTGCCTTATGTGCAGGTCAAAGGACAGATTACCACCCTGAAAGCCGTGCCTCTGAAGCGCGGACAAAAACTGACTGCCCGGTTTGAAGACGAGACCGGATCAGTAGAGCTCGTCTGGTTCCAGGGCGTACGGTGGATCAAAGACAAACTGCAGATCAACACGCCATACGTGCTGTTCGGAAAACCCGTGCTATACCAACGTCAGCTGAATATCCCTCACCCGGACCTGGAGACCGTCGCCGACTTTAACGCATCACCCTTGAAGGGACTTCAGGCCGTATACCCCAGCACAGAAAAACTCAAACGCCGCGGGCTGGATAGCAGAGGGTTATCCAAACTGATACGCCAGCTCCTGGAACAGATTCCCGGTAAGCTGCCGGAAACGCTGCCGGACAAGATCATCCGGCATTTTAACTTCCCCGAACTCCACGCCGCTTATCAGCAAATCCACTTTCCGCAGAATCCCGATACCCTGGAAGCCGCAAGGAACCGCCTGAAATTCGAAGAGCTTTTCTTTATCCAGCTTCGCCTCCTCAAAGCCAAAACACAACGTCACCATGACGTACCGGGCATCGTTTTCAGCAAAGTGGGCCAGCACTTTCATGCCTTCTATGACCAATACCTTCCCTTCGAATTGACCGGCGCCCAGAAAAAAGTGATCCGGGAGATACGCCAGGATATGGGATCCGGAAAGCAAATGAACCGACTGTTACAAGGAGATGTGGGAAGCGGCAAAACCATGGTGGCCCTGCTGACCATGCTGATTGCATTGGACAACGGTTATCAGGCCGCCCTTATGGCACCCACGGAGATCCTCGCCATTCAACACTATGAAAGCATCTCCAGATACCTTGAACCACTCGGAATCCGCACCGCATTATTGACCGGATCCACAAAAGCTTCCGAACGTAAATCACTGCACGAATCTCTGGCTAGCGGAGAATTGCACATTCTGGTGGGTACACACGCCCTTCTCGAAGATCCCGTCTCATTTAAGAAACTCGGCTTTGTCGTGATCGATGAGCAACATAGGTTCGGCGTAGCCCAAAGGGCCAGACTCTGGAAAAAATCAGTCCGGCCACCCCATATTCTCGTGATGACGGCCACGCCTATCCCCAGAACACTGGCCATGACACTCTATGGAGACCTGGACACTTCCGTGATCGATGAGCTGCCCCCCGGCCGTAAACCCATCAAAACCATCCATCAGTTTGACTCGGCACGCCTCGCCGTATTCGGGTTTATGAAGAAAGAGATTGCCAAAGGACGCCAGATTTACGTGGTATATCCGCTGATCCAGGAATCGGAGAAGATGGACTACAAAGATCTGCAGGACGGATTTGAAAGTATTGAAAAAGCCTTCCCGGCCCCGGAATACCACGTGAGTATCGTACATGGAAAAATGAAACCGGCCGACAAAGACTTTGAGATGAAACGGTTCCAGGAAGGGAAGACCCAGATCATGGTGGCCACCACCGTGATTGAAGTGGGAGTGGATGTACCCAATGCTTCTGTGATGGTGATTGAAAGTGCGGAGCGTTTCGGACTTTCACAGCTTCATCAGTTACGGGGACGCGTAGGGCGTGGCGCGGACCAATCCTATTGCGTATTGATGACCGGCGATAAACTCAGCGATGATGGTCGTACCCGGATCAAAACCATGACCACTACCAACGATGGCTTCCGTATCGCACAGGTAGATCTTGAGTTGCGTGGCCCGGGTGACATCAGCGGCACCCGTCAAAGCGGTATCCTGGATTTGAAGATCGCAGACCTCACCAAGGATTATGACATCCTTTCGCATGCCCGGAAACTGGCTGCCAGATTACTACAGCAAGATCCCAAACTACAGGATGTGTCCCTCCAGGGCACCCGAAATGAACTTCTCCGGTTGGAAAAACTTCACCCCAACTGGAGCATGATCAGCTGACACCCGGATTGGGAGGGTTTTCTTACCTTTGCCGCCACAACCCAAACAGACTAGCGGTTCATGAAAATATCATTCCAATGGCTGAAGTCATACCTCTCCTTTGACCTTGACGCTGAAACAACGGCAAGGTACCTGACCGATTGCGGCCTGGAAGTTGAAAACATCGAAACATTCCAATCCGTTCCCGGTGGCCTGAGAGGCCTGGTGGTCGGAGAAGTGGTTAAAAAGGAGAAGCATCCCAACGCAGATAAATTAAGCCTCACCAAGGTAAATACAGGAAACGGTCACGAATTGAGTATTGTTTGCGGTGCGCCTAACGTGGCGGAAGGGCAAAAAGTGATCGTTGCGCCGGTAGGAACGGTGATCAAACCAGTTAAAGGCGAATCATTCGAGATAAAGAAGGCCAAGATCAGGGGTGAATTATCGGAAGGGATGCTGTGCGCGGATGATGAGGTTGGGCTGGGTGAAGACCATTCCGGCATCAGGGTATTGCCGGCAGACTGGCAACCGGGTAAAGCACTCACTGAATATATTCCTGTTGAAGAAGACCTGGTCTTTGAGATCGGACTGACCCCGAACCGGGGCGATGCAACCTCACACATGGGCGTTGCAAGAGACCTCTATGCCGTCCTGCAACATCATGGCGTAAAGGCCTCTCTAAATCTCCCTCAGATAAAAGACTTACAGAAAGTAGACGGAGCAGTGAAGATAGATGTGGAGGTACTGGATCCGGAAGCATGCCCGCGTTATTCAGGTTTGGTGCTTGAAGGCATCACCATCGGACCAAGTCCGGACTGGTTGCAAAACAGGCTAAAAGCCATCGGTCTTCAACCCATCAGCAATGTGGTGGACATCACCAACTTCGTACTTCATGAAACCGGACAACCGCTGCATGCCTTCGACGCCGGAAAGATCAAAGGAAATAAGGTGGTGGTCCAATGCCTTCCCGAAGGAACGAACTTTGTAACGCTGGATGAGAAAACCCGAAAGCTGAAATCAACAGACCTCATGATCTGCGATACGGAAGGTGGCATGTGTATAGCCGGTGTCTTCGGCGGCATCCATTCCGGTATCTCGGATCAGACTACCTCTGTTTTTCTGGAAAGTGCATGTTTCAATCCCACCTACATACGCAGGACCTCATCTCACCATGAGCTAAAAACCGATGCCTCATTCCGCTTTGAACGCGGCAGTGATCCGGAAGCAACCCTGCTTGCACTGAACCGTGCCGCACAATTAATTTGTGAGCTGGCCGGTGGAAAAGTAACATCGGACATTACCGATATCTACCCGAAAAAAATTGAACCAAGGGAAGTCAAATTGCGCATCTCCCGTGTACATCGTTTGCTGGGAAAAGTCATTGAACCCAACGTTATAGAGAACATACTTAAATCCCTGCAATTCGGGATCAGCGTCAACGGCACGGAAGGATGGACCGTTAAGGTACCAACATTCAAAACAGAGGTCACAAGGGAAGTGGATGTCATCGAGGAGATCCTGAGAATCTATGGATGTCTGGGCATCGAACCATCAACACATAGCGTCATTTCATACCCATCCACCAACGGATGGGAACCGGATACTTATCGTAATGCCATAGCCGACATGCTCGTGGCAAATGGATTTACAGAGATCATGAATAACTCCATGATATCAGACAAGCGATTGAATCTATTTCCACCACCTGAAGGATGTGAGCCGGCTGCCATGCTGAACCCGTTAAGCTCAGACCTGTCCGTCATGAGAACCAGCATGATCCCTGGAGGAATGGAAACCATCCTGCACAACCTGAACCGAAAGAACAGGAACCTGACCCTCTTTGAGTTCGGAAGGGTATATGCCCTGGCGAAAGGAAAAAAAGAAGCGGATGATTACCGGGAAAAGACACAATTGGCATTGTTCTCCACCGGAGTTCAAACTTCCATGTCGTGGTCAGGTGAAGCACCGTCAGCAGACTTCTTCTACCTGAAAAGCGCAACCGAAACAATATTGACACGCCTGGGCATTTCACTCCGGCATGAGCAGGTGATCTCCAACAATACATTATACCGGGAAGCGATCCAATGCACAACGGGAAAAGACGAAATTGTTGCAACAGTTGGCACAGCAAGTCAGGCCATACTGGATCATTTCGATATTCAGCAGGATGTGGTGGTTTCCATCATCGAATGGGATGTGGTACTGGCAGCCCTGAAACAAAGGGAAGTGACCACTTACCGGGAGGTCAGTCGCTTTCCTGCGGTTAAGCGTGACCTTGCCCTGCTTATCCCTAAAGAAACAACCTACGGTGAATTGAAAGACATCGCATGGAAGAACGGAGGCAACCTGTTACAGGATGTTTCCATCTTTGATGTGTACGAGGGAAATAAACTGGAGCAAGGTAAAAAATCGTATGCCCTCAGCTTTGTGTTCGGTCATGGAGAAAGAACACTAACCGATGAAGAAGTGGAGGCTGCGATGACCAAGCTATCTAAACAATTCGAAAAAGCCGGTGCCAGGGTTCGGGCATCCTGAGGCAGGTATCGGCTAGTCGGCCTTATACAGCTCCCCCGCCTTGGTTGCAGAGGTAATGATTCCTTTGATCATGGCGGAACTGAATCCCTGATGTTCCATTTCATTCAACCCGGCGATGGTGCAACCTTTGGGAGAGGTCACCTTATCAATTTCTCTTTCCGGATGAAGATCCCTGCTTAACAGCAACGATGCAGCGCCTTTGGCCGTTTGAGCCGCCATCTTCAGCGCCTCATCGGCGTGAAATCCGATCTCGGTACCACCCTGAGACGCTGCCCTTACGGCACGCAGGAAAAAGGCCACACCACATGCACACAACGCCGTTGCCGCGGTCATATACTCCTCACCGATGGTCACTGTTTCACCCACCGTATTGAACATGGTGGTCACCAGGTCCATATCGCTCTTCTCAGCATTCAAAGTAGATAGACAGGTCATAGACTCTCCAATGGCGATCGCAGTATTGGGCATGGCCCTGGCGACACGAACCTGATCACCCAGATGCTTTTGAATATCCTGAGATGAGACACCGGTCACCAGGGAGATAATGAGGTGTTGTTTGTTATCAATGGCAGGCTTAAGATCTGTGATCACCTGGTTGAACTGCTGAGGCAATACCCCGATGACGATGATATCGGATTCCCGGACTGCTTCCCTGTTGTTTGTATTGACCTTAAAGCCCTCTTCGGATAACGGTTCCAGAGATGCTGTCTTGCGGCGTGTAAGCGTGATGTTCTCCGCCTTGAATTGTTTGGATTTTGCCAGGCCCCTGGCTAAAGCAGTGCCCAGATTACCGGCGCCGATAACTGCAATTCTAATGTCCTTTGTGTCTTTCATGAAATGGTCTTTACCTCACAAAAGTAAACAAAGCCTGGAATTGGTATCAGTGGTTGGATTTACTGAGCAGAACGACGGCATAGGCTGATACGCCTTCTTCCCTTCCTTCAAAACCAAGTTTCTCGGTAGTGGTGGCCTTTACGGAAACCTGGCCTACATCCACACCGATGACGTCTGCAAGGGACTTTCGCATGTCAGGGATAAATGTTGCGACTTTGGGTTTTTGGAGGGCGATGGTGGCATCCACATTGACCAGTTCATAGCCTTGTTCTGCAACCAGAGCAGTAATCTTTTTCAGAAGAATTTTACTGTCAATTCCTTTCAGTGAAGGGTCATTATCAGGAAAGTGCTGGCCGATATCTCCCAGTGCACAGGCACCAAGCATGGCATCACATATGGCGTGAATAAGGGTGTCTGCGTCAGAATGCCCTATGGAACCTTTGGTATGAGGAACCTTGATCCCACCGAGCCAGAACGGCTGGCCCTCTTCAAGGCGGTGGACATCAAATCCGAATCCAACGCGAAAACCGTTCATGCAGCTTATTCCTCTCCGCCTTCGGAGCCAAGTCCGGCGAAATCAAACAACAGGGTAAAACGAAGGGTGTTTTCCAGCGGATGCTTTTGCTGGGTTGGAATGAGGTAGGCAAAATCCAATCCGAAAACATTGTATTTCAAGCCAGCTCCCACAGTAAAGAATTTACGATTTCCTTTGGTCTGGTGCTCATAGAAATACCCGGCCCGGATGGCGAACTGGTTATCATACCAGTACTCTCCGCCCACGGAATAGTTAAACTCCCTGATCTCCTCGGCCAAACCACCAGGAGCATCATAGAAGGACCCCATCATACCGCTTGCAATAGAGCGATCCGGATCTTTGCCTTCTTTAATGGTTCCGTCAGGGTTATAGATCGGCGGGGTGGGTACAAGTAATTTATTGATATCGGCCACGAACATGGCTTTGTTATAGTCATCAAGCTTAAAAGTGGCGGCACCACCCATTCTGCCGTTGATCGGAATAAAATCCCGGTCGGCATTCTTGGTATAGGATATTTTCGCGCCTATGTTGGTAACACTTATGCCGTAAGCAACAAGCGCATCGCGGTTAAACAATTTCACTTCACTCTGATAGTATGCGGAGATATCCGCAGCTACCGATCGTCCGGCATGACTGGGGTTCCCCTCCACAAAAACACCACCTGTCAGATTGGAATAAATGTACCTGAGGGCCAATCCACCCGACCAATTTTCGGATAAAGAGCGGCCGTAAGCAAAATCAACGGCAAACTCATTGGGTTTAAACTGACCGGTCACATTCCCTACGATATCTGTGAAGGTGATATCACCAAGGGAGAAATAGCGCAGAGACCCTGCCACCACCTGAGAAACCCTGTTTCCTTTAAGCACTTTATAACCGGAGATATAAGCGAGGTTGATATCCGGAACCAGTGCCCTTAACCATGGGATGTATGACATGGAAAATCCGATGTTCCGGCTTTTATCTTTCTTACCGAATGGCACCTTGTTAATGAATGCCAGCTTGGCTGCATTCCAATGCAATGAGTTTGGGTCAGGGGTTGAAGCCGCTCCGGCATCACCCATTCCTCCTGCTCTTGCATCCGGTGCAATCATTAGAAAAGGCACGGCGGTAGTAATGGTATTGATGCCACCGGTGAGGGAGTCAACGGTTAG
The DNA here is from genome assembly GCA_020435415.1 of Flavobacteriales bacterium. Classification (NCBI taxonomy): domain Bacteria; kingdom Pseudomonadati; phylum Bacteroidota; class Flavobacteriia; order Flavobacteriales; species Flavobacteriales bacterium. The sequence continues at coordinate 29,086 of JAGQZQ010000025.1, read as the reverse complement.
GTTCTGTGCATGCGTTGCGGATGCGGAAAACAGCGCGTATAAAACACAAGCTGAACCCGTAGCCCACTTAACAGAACGGTTATTTAAGGATGCGTTTTTCATCAGGGAAGGCAAATATACGTAAATTGAATAATCTATGGTTATGACTTATTTAAGGATCACTAGTTTTTCAGTCTTCTCCGCCACTTTTCCCGTTTCGTTCTGCACGGTAAGTTGGTAAACATACACCCCCTTACCGATGGCATCACCGAAGTCATCCTTTCCGTCCCATTGGATCGGGTCTGATCTGAATCCTTCTGTTTGAACAACAGTATTCAATGTCTTGATGAGTTTACCTGAAACGGTGAATATCTGCACCTGAACCTGAAGGGTTTGTCCGGGTTGGTTGTGATCGAAGAAAAACTGTGTTTTTGTTGTGAAGGGGTTCGGGTAATTCAATACATGCTCCAGGGCAATGTCGGCGGATTTTGCCACCACAAATTCAGTGTATGCTTCCGATGAGGTATTCAAAACATCCCAAACCTTGAATTTAAGGGAATGACGACCCTCTTCCAGTTCGGACAAAGGATATTCCACCATTCCACTTTGATACTGATTCAAGTCTGCCTCGTAGTAATCATTGAGAACGATGGTCTTTTCGGTATTCCCATCAAGGATGGCGGTAATGTCGTGCCCGATGCCATTGCCAACCGTGTTGATTCCGCTGCTGTCGCGCACGTACGCAAGCAAAGTGGGGTTCTCGTCTGTAATCCCACCAAAGACAAATTGCTTATCGTTCATGTATAAGTCTATTTCCGGGCCTTCATTATCCGCGATGGTGCTATCGGATGTTCCGCCGATCAGGAAATCAATGTAGGACCCATGGGCGTCGCTGTTACCATCGTGTGCATAGTAACTGATCTTTCCCCTTCCGAATTGATATGCAATATCTCTGGGAACTACGAATGTAAACGAAAAATCGCCATTCGTCACCTGGGCTTTCCCTTTGTAAATAATGTTCTTTTGCAGTTGAAATTTAAACGGATTACCTCCGTCATTTGATAACGTGTTAACGGAAACGGGTTTATCATAAATCGTGGGAAATACCACTCCGTTAAAAGAGGTGAGTTTCGCACCATTTCTATCGGTGACCTCGCCACTGATGGTAACTTTATCCATCGCTTTGAGCGTGTCATTCAAACCTGCCAAAGGTTTGCTGTTAATTCCCGTTGTTTTCACCACTTCCTGCGGATATGCCATCCGGAGTGCAGGGTCGCCAAGCAACGCAAAGTTTCTGTTATTTACAGAAGATCCGCTGGCTACTTTTGTCAATCGGTACAGATCCCCCATTCTTGGCAGTTCACCGTTGATTTCGACAAATAAGCGTTGCAGGAACTTTTGGTTAAGCTGAAAGTTAGGGACGGCAAACACCAGCCTCACGGTAGAAAACAATGCGATACCCCCTCCTGACGGATTCAGGAACAGGTACTCTCCAGCGGAAGTGCGACCGGGATCATCGTAACGACTGAATTCACAAGTGGCCGTCATGAATACCGGCATATTGTCCAGGTTTTTGTACCCCTGAATATCCGGAACATCCAACACTCTCTCGTGCGCCCATCCCAGTTCACCACCGTGTCCGGTATAATTCACGAGCAATGCTCCCTGCTCGACCTGCCTGTTGATGGCATCGGTAACGTCTGGATAACGCTGCCCGCCAGAAGTGGAGAGTTGCTGAAAGGAATCAAAGAATATCTTATTGACATTATAGTCACGGTAATTGGTATCCACATATACTGCCAGCTGGTCCGACTGGGACATGTGCAGATTGCTGTCTTCGTCATCGGCGACAAAACAGACCGTATTTCTCCAATCACCCAGGGTAGAAGTAGGGTGTTGGTAGTGGATGATCTTATCAACCGCCGCTTTCGCTTCTGCCTGATTTTTTACCGGAAGTCTTCCCACTCCTATATCAACGAGGTCTGGGTCACCGGACTGCCACTTCCCTTCCGAATCATCCAGCAAACCGTAGTAATCATCCGAAACATATGACGCGGTTGGCGTATGTGAATTGGCAGATTGATACGTCGGAATAAAATTGGTGTTGTCAGGCAACCGGTCCTTGTTATCATAGGAACCGTCACCAAAAAGCAGCAGGTATTTGGGAATATCATCTGGGGTGGGTGCCAGGTCGTAGAACATCTTAACATAATCCCGGATAGCTGTGATATCCCTGGTTCCCGATGAAAACTCGTTATATATCTGTTGCGGGGTAACGATCAGACTGGAGATATTATCAAAAGACTGATGGTAATCCGCCAAGCGCTGGGCTTCACCCAGAAACTGAGGCGCAGATACAATCAGCATATCGTAGGTGCCTGTAGCGGCGAGACCATGCAGGTCCTGATTAAGGACAGCACCTACAAGCGTAGGTTGAACAAAACTTCCCCCATTAAATGCAACAAAACGTTCGAGAGAATCTGCATTGCAATCCGCTGTCCATGTGGAACCATTTAGTATACCGCCAACCTCTTCCGGTTGCAACGGATCGGTAACCTTCCAAACCTTTAATGCCGGGGTTGCATTTGTAACCTGATAAGTTGCAACGTTACCGGTTCCGATAGAAGCAACATCCTGGAAATGCATCTGGTTCCCTACCATTTGAAGATATCTTCGCGCATGGACTTCAATAAAATTCAACCAGCCTGATGCGGAGGCCCCAGGTTTATTATAGGTCAGGTCGACAGAAATTTGATCTGAATTCGGCGTCATGGAAAATGACCTGGTTGCCAGTCCGACATACTCGTTGTAATACACACCACTCACAGAAGGAACAACAATAGAGGTCGACTGACCGGATACATTCATGTCATAAGTACTGTTGACATTGATGGATCGGGCTGCCACGTTGGCTATGACCTCGACATCACTGGAATTGTCAATATTGGGAAAATTGAATCCGAAAGACCAGGATGTGATGATGTCAAAGACCTCACCATACCATTCTCTTCCTGATTTGATCAGGTTCACCTCATCCAATTCATGAAACTGATGATCGTCAAAACTGGTCACCACATGTGTCGGAGCCGAGACAGGAGGCAGCATATTCTGAACCCTTTTACCGGGTCCGTTTGATGCGGTGATATAATAATAGGCCGAGTAATCAAAGCCATGAACTTCATGTGTGAATGTCTGTTTGGCATCATCAAAGTTCCAACCATCGGGCGCGAGGGCATAAAACAGGATATAATCACCCGTATCAAATTTACCATCGGACTCACCTACTACCTCAATGGCGTTCTCAACAAGATCATCATATCGGAAAGCCGCATTTGCATGCGGAAGCATTCTTCCTCCATTTCCATACACACGAAGATTCCGGGGATCAATATTGTCCGGAGAGAGTCCCAGGGTGACCAGATCATTATAACTTAGTTTACAAACCCCGCTGGCCTTCACCCCTACCTTATACCATTGGCCAGAAGCAAGCACCGATTGGCTCGCATAATTTTTCTTCGCTGTTGACTTCCGTTGCGACGCAGGGAGCATGTTCATGTTAAACTCGAAACGCACCAGCTTGGTCCATTTTCCTGTTTCTTTATCAATTCTGAAGGGGTTGATGGTCAGTATGGCAACCTGCTCCTTGCGACTTCTTGCCATTTGTGTAACCGGTGTAGGCGTTTCCGGAAGCTGACCATCCTTAGGCAATAACTTTATTTCTTCTGCAGATAAGGGAACATATTCCTCGTTGGTCAGCTTGATTTCTGCAATACCATCCCCCTTTACAGGAAGTACTTCCTGGTATACTGGAAGCCGTGTAGCTTCCGAAAACACCGCACCGGAGAAATACAAAAAGAACTCGTTAATTTCTTCGGAACCACTCCATTGCTGGGGTGTCTGCCAATCGAGCGATCTTCTGAATGTCTGACTCCAGGCGTTCTGCGCTATTATTCCCAATCCCAGGATAACCAGCAGTGATATACGGCTAAGAAGAACACGCTTTATTGTAGGTTGAATCATAGTATTAGAACAGTTGCGTAGTGCCTGACAAACGACACCTGAGACGATTTATTGTAACTTTTACGGACGTGGTCAGTTATACTCTATTGAAGAGGCAAAGGAACGAAGGTAAAAACACTCAGATTTATGGAATTTGTTTCTCCATTGGCCCTAAATTAGGACAAATTTTGGTGAAATGTGTAAGTCCTTGAGAATTAGGAAAACTTACTATATATTTGTATATTGAGATGGATGGTGTGGTGTGTTTGAAACCTTGTCGATCCGTAGTCCGTTAGAACCATTCTTGAGAACAGGTGTTATGAAAAAAGCTATATTCTCACTTATATTGATTGCCGCATTCTTCTGTATCCCGACACAGAAGGCGTATGCTCAGGATCCTGAGTTCACGCAGTTTTATGCCAATCCCTTGTATCTGAACCCTGCTTTTGCGGGAACAGGTCGTTGTCCGCGTATTATTATGAACTACCGGAACCAATGGCCGGCGATCTCTGGTACATTTGTTACTTATGCAGCATCGTATGACCAGCATATTGATGCCTTACAAGGCGGCCTTGGTTTATCAGTATTGAACGATAAAGCCGGTCAGGCTACCTACAACCTGACACATTTTGCAGGAATGTATTCCTACCAATTGAATATCAGCCGCCAGTTCTCGGTCAAGGTAGGATTTCAGGCCATGTATATCCAACGTAAGATTGACTGGGACAAGCTTAATTTCGGCGATCAGATCGATCCTAAATATGGATTTGTATATCCTACCAATGAAGTAAGACCTCCGGATAGCCGTGGTTATGTGGATTTCTCAGCTGGTATATTAGGATATTCCAAACGATATTTCTTTGGCTTTGCAGCGCATCACCTCACAGAACCTGATGAGGCTTTCATTGCAGCAGGCACCAGTAAATTACCTATGAAATATACCGGTCATGCCGGAGCCTTGCTACCCATGGACAGAGGAGAAGAGTCTTCGATCTCTCCCAACATTCTGTGGCAGCAACAAGGAGACTTCAAACAGTTGAACCTTGGATTATATCTTAGTAAAGGGCCGCTGGTAGCAGGTCTTTGGTCAAGAATTGTTGAAAGGGATGCACTGATCATCGTACTCGGCTTCCAGGAAGGTATTGTGAAGTTTGGCTATAGCTACGATGTAACCATCTCAAAGCTGAGTAATGCCACAGCAGGTGCACACGAGTTCAGCTTCCAGTTACAATTCGAGTGCAGACCTAAGAAACGTAAATTCAGGACAATAAGCTGTCCTTCATTTTAGTTTTTAAATTTGTAACGATTATCTCACTTTTTAGTTAAGGAAGGTTACAACACATTAATAAATCTTGAAAGCCATGAACAGGAGAAACGTGATATCGGGGATTGCCTGCACTTTGGGGGTGCTGGTACTGGCTTCATGCGGAAAGGACAGGTCGTCCTCCACCGGATGGAACTACAACGATCCGAAAAACGGTGGTTTTGAGGTCGTTTACTATGAAGAACAGGAAACCGGCCCCGGTCTTGTATTGATCGAAGGCGGTACCTTCGTGTTCGGACGTGTGGAACAGGACTTCGTATATGACTGGGATAATATCCCACGCAGAACCACTGTGTCTTCATTCTATATGGATGAAACTGAAGTCGCAAACATTCACTGGCTCGAATATTTATGGTGGTCTTCCCGTGTATTCGGTATGGACTACCCCGAGGTTTATGAAACACGTCTTCCGGATACCCTGGTATGGCGGGAGAGACTGGCATACAATGAACCTTACGTAGAATTATACCTCCGCCATCCTGCATACCACTTCTATCCCGTTGTGGGTGTAAGCTGGGTACAGGCAACTGACTTTTGTGCCTGGAGAACCGACCGTGTCAATGAAATGATCCTTATTCGTGAAGGTGTTTTGCGGGTGAATCCGGATCAGATCAACGAAGACAACTTTAATACTGACGCATACCTTGCAGGTCAGTACGAAGGTCTGGTAAAAGACCTCCTGTATGACTACGACCCAACAAGGGATAGCCGTAAGGTGAGAATGGAAGATGGTATTCTTTTGCCTCGCTATCGTCTGCCTACGGAAGCAGAGTGGGAATATGCCGCTTTGGGATTGATCGGAAATACCGTATTTGAAAGGGTTACCGAACGTAGATTATATCCATGGAACGGTCACATGGCAAGAAACCCGGATGAACGATATAAAGGGCTTTTCCTGGCCAACTTTGTGAGAGGCCGTGGTGACATGATGGGTGTTGCCGGATATCTTAATGACAACGCCGATGTGACCTCACCTGTACATTCATACTGGCCTAATGACTACGGACTGTACAACATGCCTGGAAACGTCAGTGAATGGACCATGGATGTTTATCGCCCGTTGTCTTTGGAAGATCAGGACGAGTTCAGGGCCTTCCGTGGAAATATTTTCAAAACTCAGCTTCGTGACGATGAAGGTTATATCGCAGAGAAAGACAGCCTCGGCCGTGTTCAATGGCGTGATGTTAACGACAAAGACGATAACCTCAGCAATCGCCGTAACTATCGTGTGGCTGACAACCGGAACAACCTTGATGGTGACCAGGAAAGTGAAGTTACCTACAACTATGGTGTGGCTTCCATGCTGAACGATCAGGCCAGGGTTTTCAAAGGCGGATCATGGAGAGACCGTCAATACTGGCTTGTTCCGGGAACACGGAGATACCTGGATGAAAACCAGTCCGCTGCGACACTTGGTTTCCGTTGTGCCATGCATCGTGTAGGTAGTCCAACCGGTTTCGGTGGATCACCATACGGAAGATAATTTTAGTTTACAATGATAAAAGAAGCCCGGTCATTCCGGGCTTTTTTTATTTCACAAGCACACACCTTGAACAACATTCTATATATTTCGGAACAGAAAACAAACCATGACCGTTCACCCGTCCATCAGTCAACTTCACGAGATCTTCTCAGATCACCCTACCATATGTACAGATTCCAGGAATATACAGAAAGAAGCGATATTCTTTGCGCTGCGGGGTGCTCAGTTCAATGGCAATACCCATGCTTCGGAAGCCCTTGACAAGGGATGCTCTTTTGCCGTAATTGATGATCCGGAAGTTGCAACAAATGACCGCTTTATTCTGGTTGAGGACGTACTGCAAACGCTACAAAAACTGGCGCATCATCACCGTATGCAATTTGACATTCCTGTGATAGCCATTACAGGAACCAATGGCAAAACCACTACAAAGGAGTTGTGTAATGCCGTGTTGAGCCAACAGTTTGAGACTATCGCCACCGAAGGAAACTTCAACAATCACATCGGGCTTCCGCTTACCTTGCTTCGCATCACCGGTGAAACGGATATGGCCATTGTGGAAATGGGTGCAAACCATCCCGGAGAGATCGCCTTCCTTTGTAATATTGCCGCACCCACCCACGGCCTGATCACCAATATCGGTAAAGCCCATCTGGAAGGATTCGGATCCGCGGAAGGTGTTCTTCGTACAAAAAAAGAGTTGTATGACTATCTCGAACGTACGGATGGTACGTGCTTCATCCATCTTGAAGATGAAGTATTACAAGGCATATGTAAAGTAAAGGATAGGGTTTCATATAGCGATAAACAAGCTTCGCCGGATAATGAAAGTACTTCGCCCTATATGCATTTTAATTATGTGGAGGATGGGCAAAACCATCCGGTTCAGAGCAAACTTATCGGTAGCTACAATATGTCCAATGCCCTGGCCGCTATTTCGGTAGGCAGGCATTTTGGGATAGACATACCGCATATTGTCCGGGCCATCGCAACATATCAACCGTCAAATAACCGGTCACAGGTGGTTGACACAGGTAGGAACACATTGATACTGGATGCGTACAATGCCAACCCTACAAGTGTACAGGCCGCACTGGAATCGTTCCTTTCCAGTCCATTCCCGAAGAAAATGATCATCCTGGGTGATATGCTGGAGCTTGGAGATCAGTCTGCTACAGAGCATGCTAAGGTTTTGGATCAGATTACCCAATACGATGATCTGAAGGTGATACTGGTTGGGGAAGAATTCTCCGGCTTACCGAAGTCTGACTCAGGGTACCACCGCTTTACCTCAACGGAACAAGCAAAAGATTGGTTGTCCCGTGAAAAACCATCGGGTTATACCGTTCTCTTAAAGGGTTCAAGAAAGTTGAAGCTGGAGACTTTGAAGGATAGTCTTTGATTAACGGAGAACGTCCCTCACAATCTTGCGAATGATAATATAGCTTCCACCAATCATCAATCCCAGAATCATACCCACAATCATGGCCACAAGGGATGACCATTCCTTCTTTTCAAGTGGTAAAACGGGTACATCAATGGTTTGAATAACCGGTGTCTGATCCAGTAAGACCATTTTACTCATTTCGAGATTTTTTATGATCTCCGCATACATGATATTCAGAATGCTTACCTCACGTCTGAGTTCGACCTCTTTAAGAAAACCTTCCGCTTTTTGTACCAGACGGTTGGAATCTTCCCACTTTGCAAGCTGAAGTTCCGCAGACGCCAGTGCGCGTTCGACAGAGTCGGAGCGATACTTCACATAACGAAGGGTTTCGCGGGCTTTTTGGGTTTTGTTGTTTGTATAGAAATCAGAAATACTGGAAATAATCTCTTCGCAAATTCGCTTAGGGAAGACGGGATCTTCGATACGACAATAAATCTCTATGATATTAGACTGGCTCGTGGCCTTTTGTATCGTAAGCAAGTCCGAAGCCAACGTTTCATGAATTTGGGTCATGATGCTATCCTGCAATCTGGAAAGTCCTGCCCCTGTCTTCATCGGAGGAAATTGGAGCTCTTGCAGTCCGGGATCCGCATTTGATTTACCCTTCCACTTTTCCTTCCATCCTTTGATACGGATAAAATCATCCGCCAGGCTCAACACAGAATCACCGGGGTGAATGGGTTGCATCAGGGCTTGCTTCACAATGACCCTGGATTTTAGTAGTTCCATGAGGTTATCTTCACTCAGGGTTACCTCCCCGCCCATGGCCATATTGAAACCGAACTGGCTCATTAGTGACGAATATTTGGCCAACATTCCACCGCTCTGAGCTTCTTCTACCACAAACGACAACTTGGCTTCGTAGGTCGGTTTCTTTAGGATTGACATCGCCAATCCCAAAAGAATGCAAACGATGGTGATGACACTCAGGGTCAGCCAGCGACGCCTGATCTCGGCCGTGAAGTCAATGCATTTTGTAAGCAGATTTCTCAGCGTTACATCATCACTCTTATCCGTTGCCTGCACCATTCTTAGTTGGTTATCTTATCCGCCAGAATCCATAAAGTCAGTACACCCGTAGCCTTAATGGTGAAGTTCTCTATAGCCCGGTTCCAATCGGTTGGCTTTCTTTCCGCATCGTTCTTGTCCGGTTTCCTGTGAACCACAATTCTACATCCCTTTCTAACGCGTGGAAATATTTTGAATAAACCCATATTAAACGTTTTTCGCATGATACCACTGGGGTATATCACGTATGTCTCCCTGCGGTTGCTCATCCGATTGAAGCCTCCGGCAAAATGCCTTACATAAAAGCTGGCACGCTTACCAAAGAAAGGCGCGCTGATGGCCTGATCCGTTTCATATCCGAGGGAACCCGAGATATGGATCAGGTCCAACGTTTTGGGAATGTTGATGGAATCGCCTTGAGACAAAACCAGGTTATACTTTGATTTCGGTCTTCTAATAGCTGTTTCAAGGTCGAGGTATACTGTGCCTATGCTGTCCAGCGCCCTGTTCATTGTCACGCCCTGAACAAAAGCATAGTCATTCAGACCTCCCGCTCTTTTAACCAGCTCCGCTACCGTTTCATTCTTCTTGAGCAGTGCATAAGTACCCGGATATTTCACTTCACCCCCAAGGTATACATTCATTGCCGGCTCAAAATCCGGATTGGTCCTTACAAAGACTTCATCAAATGGTTGCAATTGTATCTCATTGGCTTTATCCAGACTAAGATTTCCATTCACTTCTATGGTATTAACGATAGCCTTAATAGGAATCAGGGCATTTTTATCCGATTGATAATCCACCACCCTGAAGATTTCCACCCGATTGTAAGCTGCCTCTTTTTTCAGGCCCCCGGCTAAAAAGATAGCGTCATTCAATGAAAGGCCCGATCCGTAGATGAACTTTCCGGGTTTTCTGACCGCACCGAAGACTTCCACCTCGAAATCATCCTGAAAATCGATTCTGGATAGTACGATCACTTCGTCCTTGCCTTTTAACTCGATATTATCCTTGCTGCCTTCATTTTCAAGAACATCGCGCAGGTTCACCAGGAAATAGGTCCTGCTCATATCCTCTTCTCGTCGGATAACAAAGGCCCTTTCTGCAAACGCATCAATGCTGAGGCCATCACACTTCCGAAGCATATCTGAGACCCTATCACCCGGACGCACCTCGTAGTCTCCGGGAATTTTAAATGCACCGATGGCCTTCACATGATTCACATAACCTTCCCTGATGGCACGAACTTCCACACGATCCCCATCTTCCACACCAAACGGTTGTTGTATCTGATTAAGGCTGTCCAGGTTCACACTGATCAACACTTCATGGTTGTGTTGAAATCGGGTCAGTTGTAACACGGACTTATAAGCAGCGGCATGGAATCCACCTGCATAGCTGATGAGATCCATGAGATATTCACCCTGCTTGAGTTCATACCTCATTGGCCTTCTGACTTCTCCCTGAATGCTCAGCACTTTGCCCGCCACCTGTACAAAAATGTAATCGTTTTCCTGAAGATATATGGCGTCTTCCGATCCGGGGTTCATCAGAAACTTATACACATCCAACGTATCAACCGTCTTTCCACCTCTCTTGATAAGAATATTACGTACACTTCCTGACTCACCCGGACCACCGGCTGCCACCAATGCCATGAAGGCGGTATTGATAGCAGGTATGGTATACGTTCCCGGATGCTTCACTTCTCCTACGATATTCACATTGATCATCCGGGAAGATGACAGGTTAATGGAGATCTCTGAATTTCTCAGGTCAAGTTGCTTACCAAACTTCTGTGCGATGGACTTTCTGGCCTCCCCGAATGTCTGGCCTTTGACGTACATTCTTCCAACAAGGCGGTGCTCTATATAACCATCTTGTTGAACGCGGAACAATCCATTGAATTCACTGAACCCCCACACAGAAACACCGATCTGATCCCCTGGTCCGATCACATAATTATCCGGAGGATTTAAATCCTTTGTCCGGTCATAGTGTTTAAGTGAAGTATTCCGGAAAAGTGCATGGCCATAAACCCCGTTGGTATCAATCGGCACCATGGTAGAATCCAACAACTCACCTTTAGGCCCGCTGGGCAATGCTGCCAACGAAGTATCCTTCTCCTGAACCCGAAGCCTGTCCGCAGCGGCAGCCGTTGGAACCGAGTCTTTGACCGGCGACTTGCCACCCATGATGGCAGCAATTTGCTCGTCAGTTACGCCGGCTTCCTTGAGCTTACTGATGGCCATGGCCTTTTGCGAAGGTGTGGTGGTCTCAGGGGTTTGCCCCATGGACACGTGCATGAATGAAATAAACAATGCGCCCCACAGGACCTTGAGTATGCCTCTGCCTTTAGACTTGTTTTGATCCATCGCGTAGGATTATCCTTTCAAAATAGACCGTGAGATCACGATCTTCTGTATTTCGGAGGTGCCTTCGTAGATCTGGGTGATCTTGGCGTCCCTCATCAATCTTTCAACATGATATTCTTTAACGAATCCGTATCCACCGTGCACCTGCACCGCTTCAGTGGTGACAGCCATAGCCACCCGGGAGGCATATAGTTTTGCCATGGAGCCGGTCAACGAATAATCCAGGTCGTTATCCTTTTGCCAGGCTGATTTCAGGCAAAGCATCCGTGCAGCTTCTATTTCCGTGGCCATGTCGGCCAATTTGAATTGAATCGCCTGATGTTTGCTGATTTCCTGACCAAATGATTTTCTTTCTTTTGAATACGCCAATGCCAGTTCATATGCTCCGGAAGCGATACCCAATGCCTGCGAGGCGATTCCTATACGGCCACCTTCGAGGGTCTTCATGGCAAATTTAAAACCGAATCCATCTTCTCCTATCCTGTTCGCCTTGGGCACCTTCACATCGGTGAACATCAACGAATGTGTATCCGAGCCACGAATGCCCAATTTATTCTCCTTAGGACCCACCTCAAAACCTTCCATGCCCTTTTCTACGATCAGCGCATTGATGCCTTTGTGGCCGTCCTCGGGTCTGGTCTGTGCGATCACCAGATAAGTGGATGCCGTATTTCCATTGGTAATCCAGTTCTTGGTTCCGTTCAGAAGGTAGTAATCTCCTTTATCTTCGGCTGTTGTGCGTTGTTGGGTAGCATCGGATCCCGCCTCGGGCTCCGACAGACAAAAAGCACCCAGCTTTTCGCCTTTGGCCAGGGGAACGAGGTACTTTTGTTTTTGTTCCTCGTTGGCGTATTTCTCAAGTCCCCAGCATACCAGGGAATTATTCACGGACATAACAACGGAAGCCGATGCATCGACTTTGGAAATTTCTTCCATCGCCAGAACATAAGATACTGTATCCATACCTCCACCTCCGTACTGCGGATCAACCATCATCCCGAGAAAGCCAAGCTCTGCCATTTTCTTGACCTGTTCCTCAGGAAACTTTTGCAATTCATCTCTCTCTATGACACCAGGCTTCAGTTCTTCATTTGCGAAATCCCTCGCAGCCTGCCTGATCATCATATGTTCTTCCGATAAGTTAAACTCCATAACGCAATGATATGATTGGCTTGATTATTAGTAAATTAAAGGGAAGCAAAAGTAACCTTTTATCTGCATTTTTACTAATCAGGCCAACATGACCAAAAAACACCTTTATTTGTAGTCATCATGGGGCATTTCAAAGAAAAAAAATCTTATCGTTGTGTCGGCCTGATGTCCGGAACATCGCTGGACGGAGTAGACATTGCAGACGTGACTTTTTCCCGGGAGGGAACCCGCTGGTCCTACCATTGGAATGGAGGGAAATGTATTCCTTATGATGCCGACTGGAAGGAACGATTGCAAGAGGCATCGTTACTTGACGGAGCATCTCTGATACATTTACACCGCACTTATGGGAAATATCTTGCCGGGATTGCGGATGATTTTCTCAAAAGAGAATCATCACCTGTAGATCTGATCGCATCACACGGCCATACCATTTTTCATCAGCCGGAACGCGGCATGAATTTTCAGCTTGGGGACGGCAGTGAGATCGCCGTCCGTTGTCAACAACCGGTTGTGTTTGATTTTCGGTCCGCAGACATAGCCCTGGGAGGCCAGGGTGCACCACTTGTTCCCGTGGGCGATGCGCTGTTGTTCGATTCATATGCTGCGTGCCTGAACCTGGGTGGGTTTGCCAACATCTCATTTGAACAGGAGGGCAGGCGAAAAGCCTTTGATATCGGACCATGCAATATCCTCTTCAACCGCTATGCAGAAAAAACAGGCAGGGAATATGATGCAGAAGGAGCTCTTGCCAGGGCAGGAACCGTACGGCATGCTGTTGTTTCCCGGTTAATTGACCTGACACCGCCCCGGGGAATTTCCCTGGGTCGCGAATGGTTGGAAAAAGACATCTGGCCCTGCCTGGATCAATACGCCCTTTCACCTGAGGACGGATGTGCCACCGTGAGGGAATACCTGCTTCATCTTCTAAATGAATTGATCAAGGAAATCCGGCCAAACGATGGACAGGTACTGATCACCGGAGGTGGTGCATTCAATACACATCTGATTGATGGGCTACGTCAGACACATCATAACCGTATCATGATCCCGGAAGACCATCTTGTTATGTACAAGGAAGCCATGATCTTTGCCTTTCTGGGATTGCTCAGAATGCTTGAAAAAACCAATGTGCTTCAGGATGTAACAGGTGCAATGCGGGACCATTGCAGCGGACTGGTTGCCTGGGGTTAAAGCAAACGCAGATCAAAAATCATCATAATCCATCTCCTCGCTATAGCCCTCCTCGTATTCCCTGAGTTCATCATCTGAAAGGTATGATATCCGATCCTCCTCGTCATCATCCTCGTCATCATCCAGTTCAGGAAGTTCTTCATCCTCTTCGAGGGACTCATCGTCCATATCGAAGTTCAGGTCCATGTCGTCATCGTCCTCCTTGGGATCGTCTTCCGAGGGTGTTTTCTTTTTCCCGGTTTGCTTACTCATACTCGTTGGATTAGGTGAGGCTCCTGCCGGGAGCCTGCCAACAATATTGGCCTGCACAAATGTTGGAAAAAATTGTCGATTTCAAAACAAATGTGATCGGGGAAATTTCAAGAACGTACTTGCTGAAAAACTTCCGTGATCATCCTGCAAGGCATCTGCAAATAAAGAAAACAGATCAAACGAAAGACTTTCGGGTTTCATGTGGTAAATGCGACAAAAGCATGTAATAAGTCTTTCCCGCATTAAAAAATCCACGGGCTCTCCCGTGTTCTTCACATTGTTTTATAAATTTGTCACCGACTTTTGAGACAGGTTCACCTAACTCACCCCTCATGTACGTACTGATGGTACTCGTTTTTGTGCTCGGCTATGCGGCCATTGCACTTGAACATCCCCTTAAAATAGACAAAGCAGCCAGCGCCCTGATCACAGGTGTCCTATGCTGGACATTGTATATTCTCGGAGCCGAAGGCATCGTTGACTTCAGCGCAATACCGGCATTTTTCTTCGAAATGATCTCGGAAGGAGGGCGTGAACTCAACCAGCACGAAACCATTGTGGAGTATGTGGCGCACTTCCAGCTGCTGGAGCATGTGGGTGAGATCGCGAGTATCCTCTTCTTTCTTCTTGGTGCAATGACCATCGTGGAAGTGATTGACGCACATGAAGGCTTCCGTCTGATCACCGATCGGGTCACGACGACCAACAGGGTAAAACTTATCTGGATCCTCAGCATCCTGACCTTTTTCTTTTCCGCTGCGCTTGATAACCTTACCACAGCGATTGTGATGGCGGCATTGCTAAAGAAATTGATGAAAGGGAAGGACGACCTTTGGATGTTTGCAGGCATGGTCGTTCTGGCAGCGAATGCCGGAGGGGCCTGGTCGCCCATTGGAGATGTTACGACCATCATGCTATGGATCGGTGGACAGGTATCAGCCATGAACATCATCCTGATGCTTATTGCACCCTCCCTGGTGTGTATGCTTCTGCCTTTAATTGTATTGTCTTTCCGCATGAAGGGAGATGTAGAGCGACCCGCAAGTGTCACCGAAAGGGAACATCAGGAAGATCCTACGACCCCTGCTGAGCGGAAGCTCGTATTTTTCCTGGGGGTAGGCGGACTGCTTTTCGTTCCCATCTTTAAGACATTCACGCACCTTCCTCCGTTCATGGGTATGCTGTTTAGCCTGGGTGTCATGTGGGTGGTGACAGAATTGATCCACAAAGGCAAGCTGGCTGAAATAAAATCAAAGCATACAGTCATTGGCGTTCTTAAGAAGGTAGACGTACCTACGATCTTCTTCTTCCTGGGTATTCTTACCGCAGTGGCCGCTTTGCAATCTGCAGGCCATTTGGTTCAGCTCGCCGGATTTCTGGAAGACAAGGTGGGCAACATGTATGCGATCAACATTATCATTGGCCTTCTTTCCTCTATCGTAGATAACGTACCGCTTGTTGCAGGCGCCATGGGCATGTATGACGTCGGTCCGTTTATTCAGGGGCAGTCCTATCCGATGGACCATGCCTTCTGGGAGTTTCTGGCCTACTGTGCCGGTACGGGCGGTAGCTGTCTGATCATTGGCTCTGCGGCCGGTGTTGCGATCATGGGTATCATGAAGATCGACTTTATCTGGTACCTCAAAAAGATCACCTGGCTGGCCCTTATCGGGTATCTGGCCGGTGCTGCCGTATATATCCTCATGCAGAGCATGCACGGGTAAATACAAGGAGGGCTATCTTTTATCTGAACTATCCGATTAAAGATCCTCAGCTTGTAAACACACTAAAATCAACAATTCCCTGTTTAAAAGTAGTGCAGTGGTTACCTCACGAAGGGCATCGTGGAACGTAACTTAGCATATTCCGAAGTTATACCATTACGAATCCGTTTAAACACGCCTCTACATGTCCACCTGGTTGATGCAGATTTCTATTTCCGGCGATTCGCTGGCCAACGCCGCCCAGATGGGTGAAATGCAGCACGAAGAAACCCTAAGTGTTTTCTCCTTGTTGGTGAAAGGCGGCCTGGTCATGATACCATTGGCCATCCTTTCCCTGATGGCGGTCTATATTTTCATTGAGCGCATGCTTGCCATCCGCAAAGCCTCTGAAGAGGACAACCACTTCATGAACAACATCCGGGATTTCATCCATGATGGAAAACTGGACTCTGCAAAGGACCTGTGCAAACGCACCGACAATCCCATTGCACGTATGATCGAGAAAGGATTATCGCGGTTGGGGCGTCCCCTTACTGATATCAGCACAGCGATTGAGAACGTGGCCAGACTGGAAGTTTTCAAACTTGAAAAAACATTGGCAACACTGGCGACCATTGCAGGTGCCGCGCCTATGCTCGGTTTTTTGGGTACGGTCATCGGGATGATCCGCGCCTTCCACAACATGGCCACCGGTGGCGCAAATATTGAAGTGAATGCCCTGGCCGGTGGTATCTATGAAGCCATGGTCACCACGGCTGCCGGTCTGACCATCGGGATCATTGCCTATGTCGGATACAACATCCTCGTATCAAGGGTGGAAAAAGTGGTGAACAAAATGGAGGCTCGTTCCATCGAATTCCTGGACGTACTCCATGAACCCGCTAAAAAATAAGCACCATGGCAATCCGTTCAAGAAATAAGGTGGAAGTAGGATTCAGCATGTCGTCGATGACAGACGTTGTTTTCTTGCTTTTGATCTTTTTCATGCTCACCTCCACTCTGGTTACCACCAATGCGGTGAATGTGAGTCTGCCCAATTCGGAAACCCGAACACCGCAAGTTGATAATGTGGCGGTCTCCATTACGGAAGACCTGCAGTATTTTGTAAATAAAAAACCGACTTCTGAAGAGGGGCTAGAGTCCGCTTTGCAACAAGTCATGGCCAGCCGCCCGGAAGCCACCATCATGCTTCATGCAGATAAAACCATCCCATTGGACAATGCCGTAAAGGTTCTCGGTATCGCTTATAAGAACAAATACAAGATCGTGTTGGCGACAGCACCCAAATAGATCATGAGCGTATTTGCAGAAAAATCGGAGAAGAATGCACTGGTATCCACGATCGTGGTTCATGGGATTCTTCTGTTGCTTTTCCTGCTTTTCGGCTTGAAGTATATGGACCCGCCACCGATCGAGTTTACCATGGGAGCTGATTTCGGCTTTGCAGACGACGGCTCAGGAAAAATCGAAGATCAGCCGATCAGCAGTTCTGTCAATAATACACCACAGCCTCCGGAACCCACCCAGGAAAGTGCACCGGCAGTGATGGAAGACGTTCAGACACAGGATGCGGAAGATGCACCTGCTGTGAAACCTGATCCCAAGCCGAAAGAAAAGCCGGTGGAGAAGCCTGAGAAGAAACCGGAAAAAAAACCGGATCCCCAGCCAAGCAACGACCTGAAGGATCGATTGAATATCATAAAGAACAGGCAGACCGGAACAGGAAATAATAGCGAAGGCGATACCCATGGAGATGGTAACAAAGGCAACCCGAACGGCACGGAGGGAAACCATAGTCCCGGTCCAGGAGGCCAGGGATATTCGATCGAAGGACACCCACGCACATTAGGACATAAAGCCACGCCCAGCCAGGACTGTCCTATCGGGGCCGGTGAGGAAACGATTGTCATGAAGATTTTTGTAAATCGCGCTGGCAAGGTCGTACGTGCCACCCAGGTATTAAAAAGCTCCACCACCACGGATGCATGCCTTGTGCGGAGTGCGCTTGAGGCTTGTCTGAAATCAAACTGGAACGCAGATCCGAGTGCGCCCATCGAGCAGGTGGGTTACTTTTCATTCGAATTCAACCCGAGATAACGCTTAGGTAGAATTTCAAAATTCTGCCTTCCTTTGTGCATGGACTACGCACAAACCCTGGCATTTCTGTATGAACGTCTTCCTGCCTTTCAACGCATAGGTCCGGCTGCCTACCGGGCAGACCTGGGCAACATCAGTGTGTTGTGCGCGCATCTCCATCATCCGGAAAAAAAATTCAAAAGCATTCACATCGCAGGTACGAACGGCAAAGGATCCGTCGCCCATATGATGGCTTCCATCTTACAGGAATCGGGGTTGAAAGTGGGACTTCATACCTCCCCGCATTTAAAGGATTTCAGAGAGCGCATCCTGGTGAACGGCATGAAAATCCCGACGCAGGAAGTGGTAGATTTTGTAGCCGGAATATTGCCGGTCATTGAAGAAATTCAACCATCGTTTTTCGAACTCACCGTGGCGATGGCCTTTGATCATTTTGCGAGAGAGAAAGTAGATGTGGCCGTGGTAGAAACCGGGATGGGCGGACGGTTTGACTCCACCAACATCCTGTTACCTGAACTCTCCGTGATCACCAACATCGGCATGGATCATACGGCATTTTTGGGAGATACGCTGGAAGCCATTGCAGGAGAAAAGGCGGGTATCATAAAAAAGGAAGTGCCTGTGGTGATCGGTGAAACGCAGACTGAAACCACGGCGGTTTTTCAAAAAAAGGCGGATGACATGCAGGCTGCGATCTGCTGGGCGGATCAGGAATGGAGATCGCAAAAGATACCTGCTGATGAATCCGGAAGATGGCGCATGCTCCTCCAACGGTACGGTGAAACGGCATGGGAAGTAGAGCCGGCCTTGCAGGGAAATTACCAGTTAAAGAATGTAACCACGGTGGTATGTGCTATGGAACTGCTAAGGAAGAAAGGATGGCCGCTGACCCATCTAACCATAGCGGAGGGCATACGCAATGTGGGCAGAAACACCCATTTGATGGGGCGGTGGCAACGCATCGGCTCCGGAAACCCAATCGTGATTGCAGATGCCATGCACAATGCGGATGGGGTGAAGGCAAGTCTTTCCCAATTGGAAGAAATGAACTATACCCGGTTACATATTGTATTGGGTGTTGTGGGCGACAAGGCGCCGGAACCTGTTCTCAGGTTGTTGCCTAAAACTGCATGCTATTATTTCTGCAAGGCAGATTTACCAAGGGCCATGGAAGCACGGCTGCTGCAAGAAAAAGCACACGACACCGGGTTATCCGGAGACATTTACCCATCATGCATCGCAGCGTATGAGGCCGCGCTGAACACTGCATCCAGCGATGACCTGGTATTGATCGGGGGCAGCATTTTTGTGATTGCGGAAGTGTTGCCGGAAGAATGAGTGGGCTAACATAGCTTCCTCTTACGGTAATAGATGCTGCCACCTCACCGGACACGCCATTCCTCCAAGCCACCACCCGATTCTCCGGGAAACATTCATTATGCAACCAACGGCCATGATGGCTCCCAAGGTAAGAGGGGGGGCATTTTCGCTGTAGGTGTCGTTTTCGGGTCAAGGTGTTCGGGGACAACTGGTCCCCTCCCCGCAATCAAGTTACAAAGGTTCCTGGAGTATCGTGGGAAGAATAGATGTGATTTATTACCCGTGTAATTCTGATCACGTCTTTATCCACGAATCAGGGTATCCCCGGATAAAGCCCGGATTTAGCTTACACCGGTAAGATTCAACAACAGATTGTCTCCTTTGCATTACAGAAAAGACCTAACTTGATCCGGGGAGGGGATTTGGTGCGCCCCGAAAAATTTCTTTCCGCACCCATACCGTGCCGGCCATCCAAACGGAATTCATTATTTTTACCCAAGCCACGCGGTCCTTTTACCTTATCCTAGCACCATGATCGTTCAAACCCCTTCCCCACCCTACTATGCCGTTATTTTCAGTTCTGTGCGCACCGAAGTCAGTGACGACTATATCGAAACCGACGACCACCTTATGAACATCGCCAAAGACATCGACGGCTTTTATGGCATGGAATCCGCCCGCAATGAACTGGGCATCGCCGTAAGCTACTGGCGTGACCTGGAAGCCATCGACCAATGGCGACACAACGCGGACCACGGCCGGGCTAAAGTCAGAGCACGGGAAGAATGGTATGCCGCATACAAGATCAGGATATGTAAGGTAGAAGAGGATAGGGGTTTTGTAAAGTGAGAGAAACATGCACCTTTCATGTGACTCCGTCTCCGTTAGCATTCAAAAACCCAAATAGTCCGTTCCCTAACCAAACTGTATCTTCACAAAGAGTTACACCGCTATTTTTAGCATCCCTGTAACCCAATATTATTACCTAGCGTAGAATACCTACGCCTACGGAGGATTGTGATTTCTTGAAATGACACGTGCAAATTCCCGGATATCTCACCCGGACCTCGTAAAGTTTACATAATGACACTGCATTACATAAGACATTGGACCTATGTCCTGGTATCATTCCTGTCCGTTACCCTTGTCGCCAACGCCCAGGACGAGATCAGAAACTCCGGCAACCTGCGCATACACAGTGGCGCCAACATGGCGGTTTACGGCGACCTTACCAACAACGGGACATTTACAAGCAACAGCGGCACCATCTATTATGTGGGTTCCGCTCTCCAGACCATTGACGGCAGCAGTACCCCTGATGCCAACAACTTCATTATCGATAACAGCAATGGTATTCAACTTGATATTGAATACCAGATCACCGGTTCACTAACGTTCACAGACGGAATCATCACCACCAACAGGTCCAACGCTGCCACGGAATTCGTGAACTTCCTTGATGACGCCACCGTCAAGCGGTACGGCCGACGACAAACATGTGGATGGTGTGGTGAGAAAAACCGGTAATGACGCCTTTACCTTCCCTGTTGGGGATGGCGGCCGGTATATGCCCCTGACCATCGCGGCACCATCTGTAGCCACCGATATCTTCACCACGCAATATATCTTCAGCGATCCCGATCCCTCCTATGACGCAGGTTCGCGGGAAGGAACACTATATAATGTAAGTAGAACGGAATATTGGCTCCTGAGCCGTGACAACGGCAGCTCGGACGTTGACGTTACCCTGTCCTTCATTACCTCCTCCGGCGTGCTTGATCTTGCCGACCTGGTGGTGGCACGGTGGGACGGTTCCAAATGGGTGGATGAAGGCAATGGCGGCACCACCGGCGATAAAGACGACGGTACCGTGACTTCCAATGCAGCCATCACCTCCTTCGGATCAGCATTTGCCCTGGGTACCATTACAGCGGATAACCCACTACCCATACGATGGCTCGATTTTATCGCCTACTATCAGGATCAGGATGTGCAACTGAACTGGACCACCGGTACCGAGATCAACAACGACCACTTCACCATCGAGCGTTCACGGGACGGTATCCTCTTCGAAGAGATAGGTACGGTCAAAGGCAAGGGAAATTCAACGGCGGTTTCCCGCTATGCTTCCGCCGATACGGAGCCATATAAAGGTGAATCATACTACCGCATCAGGCAAACCGACTACGACGGGACCTCCACATATTCCGACATTCACCCGGTCAATATCGGTCTGCAGGAACTTGCCAATGTGGTCCCCAATCCGGCGACCTCAGATAACATCTCCCTGCAGATCGCTTCCGAGCAACGCGGTGACATGCAGGTGACCATATTTGACGCCGGTGGACGCATCGTTTATACCAACAATATTGCTTTTGAAAATGGACAGTTCCGGTATATGATCCAACCTGAAAAGGAACTATCACCCGGACTGTATACCCTTGTAGGACAAAGTGAACAACAGCTTTTTCAAAAGAAATTCGTGATCAGATAAGGCCATAAAACCTCCTCGACAAAATACATCATGAAACGACACCTCCGCATAACAGCCATGACCTTCCTGCTCCTGCTGGCACAGCTGCAGACAAGAGCACAGGTGAAGTTGGGCGATAACCCGGGAACCATCGATGCCTCATCCCTTGTGGAACTTGAAAGTACCAGCAAAGGGCTTTTACCTCCACGAATGACAACCGCCAACCGCACCAGCATCGGATCTCCCGCAACCGGACTTCTGGTTTTTGATACAGACAAAAGCGCATTCTATTATTACAACGGTTCCCGATGGGTGGAACTCACTGACAATGCCAACGGACTACGGGACGCTGACGCAGATACAAAAGTACAGGTGGAAGAAACCACCGACGAAGACAAGATCCGGTTTGATACCAAGGGAACCGAACGCATGATCATCGATGATGCCGGACTGGTCGGCATCGGAACCAGCTCGCCGGTCAGTACGCTGGACGTACAAGGCAGTCTGGGCCTGGCCGTAACCACCCTGGCCGGCAGCACAACACTGGATGAAACCCACAACGTGGTGTTATGTGAACCGGTAGCCGGGCCGCTCACCGTAACCCTACCTACTGCAGCCACCAGCACCGGAAGGATTTACTATATCAAGAAAACAAATGCGATCCCTTTCTACATTACCATTGACGGCAATGGAGCAAACATAGAAGGCTCAAGCACGTTGATATTGTACGTGCAGTATGATGCTGTCCGCATTTACTGCGACGGATCGAACTGAAGTATCATTGAAGACCAGATTCACCCGCACACATGCCGGCTCAGATGCTCCACCGCACAATCCATTTCCAATAATACTTACACGGATATCGATTTCAATACTGAAGATTTTGACATCGGTGGTATCGGTGATGTTACCTCCGACTACCGGGTGGAGATCCGCAGGACCGGAAAATACTTCATTACCGCCGCATGGACCAGCAACGGCGTGATGGATGACAACGAGCAGGTAGCAGGTTATATCCAGGTGAACGGTGTAACCATGACCCGCCAGGTGGAGATATCCGGCAGTAGCAACTGGTACCTGTCCAGCAACAGCAATTTAATGATTGACCTGACGGCAGGTGACTACATCGATTTTCAAGTCCTGCACACGGAAGGGTCTTCCCAAAATACAAACACCACGCTCGGCTACCAGCCAACCATCCAGGTGATTGAGATACGATAACCTGATCGGGACACAAACAGGGTTTTCTGGTACCCTAAACCGAAGATTTTCCTATATATCATCAAGAACAACATAGGTATAAACCCCTACTCCTGTAACGGTTTCCGGGTTCTTGCGTAAGAATACGCTACAGCGATGCGCTGAAGTTGTATGAGGAGAAGCACGCATATCGTTCTTATCTGCGCTGTGGCAGCACTAATATTCGCCGGGGATGCACAGGCCTATACCTGTGATTGTAAGACCTCCGGGAATTGGAGCAACACCAGCACCTGGCAAAACTGCGGGGGAGGCATACCTGGTGCAGCTGACGATGTTACCATCAAGTCGGGACGCACGGTCACTGTGGACATCACTACTGCACAATGCGATAACCTTCAACTTTCAGCCGGAGGCTTCGGAAACTCAGGAACTCTGGTATTCAATGCAGGCAGTCAGCTAACCATGAGCGGTACCCTTTCCTTCTTTCAGAATCTTTTCAGTTGGGCCTCCCTGGATATGTCCAACGGCGGCACCCTCAACTGTGCCAAATGGACCGGCGGTTTATTCGGTTCTTTCTCCTGTGGCACAGGAAAGGTCAAGTTCACCGGGACTTCCTTTGCACTTCCATGGAACTTGTTCATGCTTCAGTTCTATGATCTTGAAGTTGCCACATCCGGCAACCTGAACCTGGTCCTGGGCATTGAAATTCTGAATGACCTCACCATCTCCTCAGGCACGCTGAATGCAGCTTCCTTTGATATCGACATTGGGGGGAACTGGAATAATACGGGCGGCAGTTATTCTGCATCAAACAACACCGTAACGTTCAACGGAACCGGAACACGGTATATCCGCAGTGCAGGCTCAGCCTACGAAGATCTCACCATCAATAAATCAAGTGGCAACCTGAACCTGCTGGATGACGTGACCATCAATGACAACCTCGGATTTTCTTCCGGCCATCTCATCCTCGATACGTATGACGTTACCATGAATACGATATCGGGAGCAGGTACTTCCAGGCATATCGTAACCAATGGCACCGGAAACGTACAAAAGCCTGCTTTAACAGGTGCTTTCACATTCCCGGTAAGTAATTCGACGGGCACATATAATCCGCTAACGCTGAACAACAGCGGCACAAGCGGGCGTTTCGACGTGCGTGCATGCACCAATGTGTTTGACGATGGAACATGCGGTGGCACCCAATTGGTCACCAAGCTGGCCAACGTCACCTGGCAACTGGCAACCACTTCACCGGCACCATCGGTAAGCATCATCGCCCAGTGGGATGCTGCCCAGGAGTCATCAGACTTCGACCGTTCTCAAAGTTTTATAAGTATCTATAATGGGGGAAGCTGGAATCAGCAGGGAAGTCCGTCCTCCTCATCGGGATCAGGGCCTTACACCCAAAGCTACGGAGCGGTCTCTGCCCTCGGACCGGTGGCGGTCGGTGGCGGGATCGGCGGTCCACTACCGATAGAACTTCTTTCCATGGAAGCTGTTCAGGCAGGAAAGGATGTCCTTGTCAACTGGACCACCGCATCAGAAATCAACAATCACTATTTTACCCTCGAATCGGCAACAGGAAGTGCGACCACGATCAAGCCGGAATTCCACCTCATTGGCACCATCCCGGGAAGTGGTAACAGCACATGGCCCATCCCCTATTCCTTTTTGGATACGACCCCGTCCCCCGGACAGGATGTTGACTGGGTTTACTACCGTCTGTGGCAGACGGATTTAACGGAACAACCACCGTCTGCGATTCCGTAGCCATACACTTCAGTGGGAAGAATCCTGATACGGAGCTCTACCTGTACCCTAATCCCAACCCCGGACATGCCCTTGCCCTGAATGCCACCGGATTGGTACCCGATCACTGCGGGCTTCTCATTATCTCCGACCTGACGGGAAGGAAAGTCCTGCAAAGGGAATTTTGCACAAACGGCCAGGGAAGTGTGTTCATGAACCTCTCCCTTTCATCTGAAATAGGAACAGGCATGTACTTTGTGAAAATGTATGACGGAATACGAATCACGTGCGAAAGACTTGTGGTACGATAGAGCCGGACGGCGTTTCTATCGCACCAGCGTCACCCGCCCTACCCTTTGCCATTCCTCACCATAGCAATCAACCGCCTTGATCAACCACACGTAGACATCCTGTTGCGCGATCTCGGAGCCGTTGTTGGCCGTACCATCCCAGCCCTTCATGCTGGTGGTTTTGAAGATCATGTTGCCCCAGCGATCATAAATGAACATCTCGAATTCGCAGTAGTTATACTCGCCGACGGTAAAGTACTCATTCGTTCCATCTCCATTAGGAGTAAAAGCATTGGGGACGTAAATGCTGGTCAGATCCTTCACGCAAACCGTCCGCGGAATACTGTCGGTACAACCGTACTTGTTCTCCACCCTTAAGAGTACCTGATAACATCCCGTATCTGTGAAAAGATGGATGGGGTTCTGCAGATCCGACTCCGCGCCATCACCGAAATCCCAATACCAACTGATCGCGTCGCTTGATTTATCAAAGAAGTTGATCACCGGATTCAATAGCAACACTTCCACCGGATCCGGAACGAACTCCGCCGATGGCAGAATCTGATTATTGATCACCTGATCACTACCGGTAGCGGTACAACCATTGCTGTCGGTGATAGTAACTTCATACGTACCCTCTGTCAACATTGTGATGGTCGCAGTGGTGGATGAATTCTGATCACTCCACACGAAGGTATAAGGCGGTACGCCCCCCGTGCTTGTCTGATAAACCGCTCCTGTCGAGTCATGGCAGATCTCATCTTTAGCTGTCATGGACACCACCAGTGCAGGTGGTTGGTTGATCACCACCGAATCACAGACCAGACAGCCCTGATCATCCTGCAGACATACCTCATGCGTACCAGCACACAAACCGGTGGCGGTGGTTCCGGATTGCTGGCCGGGATCATTCCAGGTGAATGTATAAGGTGAAATGCCTTCGTCACCCACTGCCGTTGCCGTACCCGTACAATCTCCGAAGCACAACGGATCGGTGCTGGAGATGATATCCACCGTGGGTCTGGTGTGTCCGATCACGGTATCCGACACGACCGACACACAGTCATTGACATCCGAAACCGTTACAGTATATGGCCCTGCGCATAAATCCTGACATGAGCTATTAATACATCCGGAACTCCATAGATAGTTAAACGGCGCGTTTCCGGATGCATTCACCACAACACTCCCATTGCATTCTCCACATGTAGCATCCGTTGTGGAAGTGGTAAGCACCGGTAATTCATGCACGGTAATGGTGGCACAGGTACTCGCGCTTTTGTTGTACACATCCGTTACCGTCACACAGTAGGTTGTCGTGACTGAAGGACACACCTGATGAGGCCCGGGGCCATTCAGTGTGGGATCATCCCAGGTGTACGTGTAAGGCGGCGTTCCTTTTGAAGCTTTGGGGTCAAGCATGGCACAATCGGGCACACAATATTCATCCGGTTCCATGGTGATCTCAGGTAAACATATCGAAGTGATGGTGACTTCACCGGACGTAGAACATCCGTTGACATCCGTCACCGTCACATGATATGTAACGGAGGAATCGGGAACATTGCTAATGGTGATGGTAGCCGTGGTGCCGGAACTGGGATCATCCCACAGATAGGAGAACGGCGCGGTACCACTGTTGACGGTTGCGGTCAGATCCATGGTAGGTATTTCATTGGCACAGATCGTTTCATCCGGCGGCATGGATACAGTGGGTAATGGGTAAACCACAAAGGTGGCCGTGGTGCTGTCGGTATAACCATCGGCATCTGTTATGGTCACATGGTATACGGTCGTGGTGGTCGGACACACCGTATGTGGTCCCTCACCTATACCTCCCACATCCGGTGACCAGGTATAGGTGTAGGGAGGAAGTCCTTTCGAACCGACGGCTGTCACTTCACCACATCCACCGTTGCAAAGGGAATCCGCTGTTGCAGTCACCGTGGGATCACATCCTTTGGTGGTGATGACCACACTATCGGTGGCGATACATCCTACCGCATTGGTCATAGTGACCGTGTAGACGATGTCGCTATAGGGTGGATTGACTTGCGGGTTGGGGCAGGTGGTACAACTCAGGCCGGTGGCGGGAGTCCAGTTGTAGGTCGCATCACCGTCGTTGGATATGGTGGTGAGCTGGATAGGGCCTGCAAACTCCTTGCATACCATCGTGTCACCGAAAGCCTCGCCTCCGAATACGACGATGGTGTCGGTGATGTAGGTATAGCAACCGGGGGACGCAACGTTCTCCATCCGTACGGTATATACATCTCCGTCCACTACCGGGACAGTCGCGGAAATATCCGTACTTACAATGGGCGGTGTCAGCGGAAGTGTTCCCATATACCATTCATAATTCGTAAATCCCTGCGGTGCCACCAGGGTAATGCTGTCTTGCCAGGAGCACACGTGGGCGCCATCGATCTCCAATGGAGAACAATAGGTATCCACATAGGCATACCCCCAGTGACCGCCACGGCCACAGTCTGCCGTACAGAATTCGATGGTCACCTGTTGTCCGATGTATGCCGTAAGATCGGTAGCCACCGGCGTCCACGGTTTATACCACACGTTGGTATCTCCGCAGGCAGGATTGAGGGCTTTGGTAAATCCCTCGTTGATGGCATCCTTACTTACCACCACATACTCACCGCCGCAGGGAACGGGTGCTCCGCTGGCCGAGATGTTGATGTTAAAGCGCGGGCGTTCATCATCCGTATGATCGGTTGGATCCTGGAATACCACGGCATACATGTAGGTAAACAGCGCATTCTCAGGAACCACGGTAAACGTTTGTGACATGCATTCCGCCTGCTTTCCCGCCTCCTGGTTTCCAATGCGTACTGAGTAATTACCACACCCGGGCGCTACAACAGGTATCATATTATCACTGTTCGGGTCGATCCCGTTACCGTTTGTCAGGGTGTGTCTTATGTTATTGAAATTCGGATTCCGGGTGCTACACTCGCCCAGGTCTCCGTTGACGGAATTGATGCCGGGTTGCAGCCCCACAATATCGCATTGCACCGGACAGCATGGGGCATTGTTACCATCATAATGGCATCCGTCCCAGTTAGACAGGTCGCCATCTTCGAAACCGAGGTTATCTCCGCAATCATTGTAGCCATACACATCGTTGGGCGATGCAAGGGGCAAACGTGTCTGTGCGAACGAGGGCCATGACAATAACCAAAGCAAAGCCCAAAGCCCCCATACATAAGGACGGGAAAACAATTTCATGGGATCTTGTTTATCAATCTACCAAGATTTGATGGTGGGAAAGGCAAATGGTTTACTGCCGAATTATTAAAATCGGATGGAATTATTTCAAGTCGTACGAGGTTTGAAAATCATCCCTTTTGCCCAATTAATGCGCCTTCTGCAAGCAAATGGTAGCTGGATGATCCTCCGTGAAGCAAATATATTTGGGGGGATTTTTGGATTTCAAATTTGGAGTGGAACAGCGTCCGGAGCTAGGAAAAATGTGTGACCGACATATCATCAGTCCAGCTTTTTGGAGTACAGGATGTAAAAGTAGTAGGCCATAAAATAAAAAAGGCTGATCCAAATAATGAATCAGCCCTCTATTGTTTATTGTGGGAGCTACAGGATTCCCCGCCTGACCGGACGGGCAGGGAACCTGTGACCCTCCCGCTTAGGCGGGATGCTCTGAACCTGCTGAGATAAGCTCCTGAACGCGTCTTCGGCTTTTCCATTTTTTGACTTCCAGCTCGCGCCGGTAAGCTTCTTCTTTGGTAGGGTATGATTCCCAGTAAACTTCTCTCCAATCATCGGCCTTGGTTGTAAAACCCTTATGCCGGCCATTATGTCTACGCAAGCGGCCTTCCACATCAGAAGTGTGACCGATGTAGTAACGATCGAGTTTTTGGGAGTAAAGAACATAGAAGTAGTAGGGCATAAAATAAAAAAGGCTGATCCAAATAATGAATCAGCCCTCTGTTGTTTTTGTGGGAGCTGAGGGATTCCCCGCCTGACCGGACGGGCAGG
>JAGQZQ010000024.1 GCA_020435415.1 Flavobacteriales bacterium | reverse complement strand
ACTATCTGTATTTAGTTGGGGGTATCCCTCCCGAACCTACGGGATAGAAAATCACTTTTCGGATACACGAAGTACGGGCCGGGAAGGTTGATTTTCTTAATCGCTATGCAATAGAAAATCTTCTATTGCATAGTTTGGGATTAAGTTTGCAGCCATCTTGACTTGGATAGGCTCATGCAAAAATGGTAAATTCGCACCTCTTTTAACAGTATCATGGAAATCAATAAAACATATCAGCCCGAAGCCATTGAGAAGAAATGGTATGACCTGTGGATGGAGAAGGGCTTCTTTCATTCAGAACCGGACGACCGCGAAGCATATACCATCGTGATCCCACCGCCCAACGTAACGGGTGTCCTGCACATGGGGCATATGCTGAATAACACCATTCAGGATGTGCTTGTACGCCGTGCCAGGATGTTGGGAAAAAATGCATGTTGGGTGCCCGGAACAGACCATGCGTCTATTGCCACCGAAGCCAAAGTGGTGGCCAAGCTTCGCGAAGAAGGTATCCGCAAATCGGACCTTACCAGGGAAAAGTTCATGGAGCATGCCTGGGCGTGGAAAGAGAAACATGGAGGCATTATTCTGGAACAACTCAAAAAACTAGGCGCGTCATGTGATTGGGAGCGAACCCGGTTTACCATGGATGAAAGCCTCTCCGAAGCCGTGATCGATGTGTTTATTGATCTGTATAAGAAAGGTTATATATACCGCGGTGTACGGATGGTAAACTGGGACCCCAAAGCCCTCACCGCCGTTTCCGATGAAGAGGTTTATCATAAGGAAGAACAATCCCGGCTCTTTTATGTGTCTTACCCGGTAGTGGATGGTAAGGAATCACTCACGATTGCCACCACGCGTCCCGAGACGATCCTGGGGGATACCGCCGTTTGTGTACACCCGGAAGACGAACGTTACAAGCATCTTGTAGGTAAGAAAGTGCGTGTACCGCTTGTTAACCGGGAAATTCCGGTGATTGCAGATACCTACGTGGATCGCGAGTTCGGTACGGGTGCGCTGAAGATCACGCCGGCACACGATGTGAATGACTATGAGATTGGGAAGCGTCATCAACTTGAGACCATAGACATATTCAATCCCGATGGTACCCTTTCCGAAAAGGCAGGACATTTTGTCGGTACAGACCGTTTCGATGCACGCGAAAAAATGGTTGAAGCCCTTAAAAAGGAAGGTGTGCTCATTAAGACCGAGCAGTTGACCAACAAAGTTGGCTATTCCGAAAGGACACACGAGGTGATCGAGCCGCGACTGAGCCTGCAGTGGTTTTGTAGCATGAAGGAAATGGCGGGTCCCGCCCTTGACCACGTGCTGAATAAGGACATCGAACTCTTTCCCGGAAAGTTTATCAATACCTACAAGCACTGGATGGAGAATGTACGGGATTGGTGTATCTCCAGACAACTTTGGTGGGGACAACGGATACCCGCATGGTACTATGGCGATGGTGAGGATGAATTCGTGGTGGCCAAAACATCCGAAGAGGCTGTTGGTCTGGCACGTGAGAAAAGCGGACGGAATCTTTCCGCTGATGACATCAGACAGGATGAGGATGTGGTGGATACCTGGTTCTCATCCTGGCTGTGGCCGATATCCGTATTTGATGGTTTCAGGGATCCCGACAACAAAGACATAAAATATTATTACCCTACCAACGATCTGGTGACGGCCCCCGAGATTCTCTTTTTCTGGGTGGCACGGATGATCATGGCAGGGTATGAATACCGCGGGGAGAAGCCGTTTAAGAATGTTTACCTCACCGGAATTGTAAGGGATAAGCAGGGCCGCAAGATGTCCAAATCCCTCGGGAATTCACCGGATCCTCTTGACCTAATCGCCCAATACGGTGCAGATGGTGTTCGTGTGGGGATGTTGCTTTGCTCCCCCGCCGGGAACGATCTGCTGTTCGATGAGGGCCTGTGTGAACAGGGCAGGAATTTCAATAACAAGTTATGGAATGCGTTCCGACTGGTGAATGGCTGGGAGGTAAGTGATAAAGTTGAACAATCCGAAGCCGCCAGGGAGGCAGTGGCCTGGTTTGATTCCGCACTCAAACATGCGGTTGCACAACTTGAAGGGCAGTTTGAACGGTTCAAGCTCTCCGAAGCACTGATGACAATCTACAAGCTGGTGTGGGATGATTTCTGTTCGTGGTACCTGGAGATGGTAAAGCCGGCGCGTGAAACACCGATTGACCGAACCACCATGGACGCTACGACACACTTCCTGTCGGAGCTCCTTAAGCTGATGCATCCGTTCATGCCATTTATCACTGAAGAAATATGGAGCCACTTGAGTAATGAACAGCATCCTTATCTGATCAATGCCCTGTGGCCCGAAATGAGTAAGGCCGATGAGCAACTGCTGGTACGCTTTGAGCAAACAAAGGATTGGGTGATGAAGATCAGGAATTACCGCGCCTCGAATCAGATGTCACCCAAGGAAGTAGTGCCGCTCAGTTATAAGGCTGTGAGTGACGTGAACGTGATGGAAGGCGCAACGATCAAACTCGCCAATCTGAGTGATCTTCAAAGGGCGGATGTTCAGCCGGCGCAGTCTCTTGTGGTGATGGCCGGAACCACTGAACTGTACCTCCCGCTCCCGGCCAATGGTGACCAGGAAGGAAATCTGGATAAGCTTAAGGAGGAGTTGGAGTATACACGCGGATTCCTGAATACGGTAGAGAAAAAGCTCGGAAACGCCCGCTTTGTAGACAATGCCCCGGAACAAGTGGTTGAAGCTGAACGGAAAAAGAAATCTGATGCCGAAGCCCGGATCAGGTCACTGGAGACACAGCTGGCCGCGGTTTCTGGTAAATAGTAGATAGTAGTAAGTAGATAGTAGTAAGTAAAAGGACATTGGTCAACAGTCAATAGGAAATAGCAGACACAAGTGGATAACCATATCCATTTGCTAAATACCAATGTTGATCGCTTTGCATTGTAAGTTATATTGAGTCTGTGAATGGTAATACCAAGGTGTTGGGCGAAGGTTGCACCTTCGTCCTGTTATCTTCAAAGCGTTCCGCTTTGGTGTTTTCTACTGAGAATTCTTCCTCAGTTACCAGCAGTGTAAGCTAAGACGAAGCAAGTAGCTTAAAGCTACGGGATAGACAGACGAAGGTGCAACCTTCGCCTAACCACCGGATTTCCAGTAAATAGTAGATGGTAGCGAGTAGATAGTAGTTAGTAAAAGGACGGTGATCAGTAGTCAATGGGAAATAGTCGGCGCAAGTGGAAAGCTATTCTATTTGCTAAATACAAACGCGCCTTTTTCTCTTTCCTTCTCCTCTTCAGAGTTATGTCATCCCGAATCGCAGCGAGGGATCTCTGAAAGGCGATACGTTACTAATCTGAAGCCATAATTTATAAGCCAATGGCCAATATTCCCAGAAAGGTCCCCCTCTATTTACTAACTACTATCTACTCAGTACTGAGTACAAAGTGTTATTTTCCCGGAAATGTCAGAGAAACGGTTTGCGTTTCCTGATGTTTAGCGGGATCCTCGCTGTTTCTGACAAGGTTTTTTCCTTCCGGGGAAGGGGCTTGGATATTTTGACTACGGGGTGTTTCATTTGAATCCCCACTCACTGCTGGCCTGACATATATGTCAGTGCAGTATACCAGGGCAAGGGCCAGAATCATGACCCCACTCATGATCACTGTCTTTGTCCGGGTATCTTCCTGTTCAATTTTGGTCACTTTCGTCGTTAATTTGGATGCATTCGGAGGGCAAAATTAGCAACTTTATGAAATATTCCATTAAGAAAGCGTAAACTTAAAGGTAACCCATCGTTGCATATGTAAGGTAGCCCACCCATTCATGCATTAGATTTTCCCATCCGCCGAGAGCGTGGACACTTGGTACGAGAAGGTGATCCGGGTAATATTTTCTCAAACCGCTATGCCGGTTTGTTGTAAAAGAAAAAATTTCTATCCCCTCGTTTTCGAAACAGGCCCTGGCCCGTCTCATGTGGGTGGCAGACGTGATCAGGAGAAATTTACCTTCAGGCCAGTGCTCTTTCAATATTTTTGCAGTATTGACGGCGTTTTCGTGGGTGTTTCGTGAGGTGTTCTCCGTTAAAAGGTCTTTGGGTGGGATACCCAGGCCGGTGAAGTAATTGAACAACAACTCCGCTTCACTGTGTTTTTCGCTAAGGCTCCCGGAACCACCACTGATAAGAATTTTATCAATGATTCCCTTCTTATACAGGTCAACGGCCTGTAACATTCGGTCTATGTTTTCATGGAAGCCGATTCGTTCCAACTGCTCGTCAAACCCCACCATTCCGCTTAGCACAATGCCCACGTCATATCGGGTTTCCAGACTGTCAGTTCGAACACCCGGTATCTCCCAAAGGCGCATCGCCTCGTCCAGGATAAAGGAGTTAGAAAAAAAATATAAAAGCAGTCCGGCAATGACCACTGGCCTTCGTTTTTTCTTCAGCCATGCATATAAGAGTAAAATCGTGATCCAGAATAGAGGATTACAAACAGAGGCAATCAGTTTGGAGATCACGAAAAACATGGCGCAAAGATGGGAAATGTATCGTTAAACACTCCTACGGTATCATGCGATACGAATGTTTGATCTCCGACATTACCATGGAGCTGATCACTTTTCCCACATGATCGAGTGACGCCAGTTTTTTTGAAAGGAACTGTTGGTAGGCTTCCATGTCAGTCACCACCACCTTTAATAGATAGTCGTTCAGGCCGGCAACATGGTAACACTCCCTGACCTCCTCTAATTGCTGGATCTGGGTCTCAAAGGTCTTGATAAACTCCGCCTTGTGGGTGTCAAGAGACACGGAGCAGAATACCACCACATGATAACCCGCCTTCACCCTGTCTACCACCGCTACATATTGTTTGATCACCCCCGAGCGCTCCAGGCGCTTGATGCGCTCGAACACCGGTGTATGTGTCAGGTGAAGCCTGGAGCCGATCTCTTTGATGGTTAGTTTGGCGTTGTCCTGTAGCAGTCCTAATATCTTCCGGTCGGTCTTGTCCGGGGCCCAACCCCCGGATTTTTTTTCTGTATCTCCGGTTTTTGTAACCATGGTTTGGAAATTAATAGATTTAAATTCAAAATATAAAGGATATTTATCTATATATAAGTCCAAGTATATGACAAAAAATCTACACATTGTAATTTTGTTGGAAACGAATTACTTATGAAAAAGCAACGCAAGGCCCAGGCGCCGGAAAGCCTGATGATGTCCTATGGATATGACCCGCAACTCTCAGAAGGGTCCATCAAATGTCCCATTTTCCAAACATCCACCTTTGTGTTCAGGAACGCAGCGCAGGGAAAGGCGTTCTTTGAACTGGCCTATGGCCTTCGGGAGCGGGAAGAATTTGAACAGCCCGGTCTGATCTATAGCCGGCTGAACAATCCCGATCTGGAAATCCTTGAAAACCGACTGGCGCTCTGGGATGATGCGGAGGACTGCGCCGTGTTTGAAAGTGGTATGTCTGCAATCACTACCTGCCTGATGGAGTTTCTTAATCCCGGGGATCTGCTCCTGTATAGCAACCCGGTGTACGGTGGAAGCGAACACTTTATCCGTGAGGTACTCACCCGATATGGTATTGAGGTGATGGGCTTCATGCCGGATGATGATCCGGAAACGTTGTGGGCAGAACTTCAGGCATCCGGCAAAAGTGAAAAGTTGGCCATGGTATATCTCGAAACTCCAGCCAATCCAACCAATGACCTAATAGACATACAAGCATATGCTGCTCTTGCAAAAAAGGCTTCAAATAAAGACAAGAAGGTGTTGGTTGCCGTTGACAACACATACCTGGGGCCTCTTTGGCAACATCCCCTGGCCCATGGAGCGGACCTTGTTCTGTACTCCGCAACGAAATACATAGGTGGGCATAGCGATGTGATCGCCGGGGCATGCCTGGGTAGCAACGACCTTATTCAGCGTGTGAAAACGCTCAGGACCTTCCTCGGTAACATGGCCGGACCGTGGACCGGCTGGCTTTTGCTACGAAGCCTGGAAACGCTTAAAGTAAGAATGGAAGCTCAGGCGAACAATGCCCGCAAGGTGGCTGATTTTCTTAAAGGTCACCCCATGGTGGAACGGCTCTATTACCTGGGACATCTCGAAGATAAAAGCGGTAAACAGGCTGAGGTTTACAAACGCCAATGTTTGTCTGCCGGGGCCATGCTGTCCTTCGATATCCGGGGTGGAGAACGTGAAGCGTTTGCTTTTCTGGACAGTTTAAGACTGATCAAACTGGCGGTTAGCCTGGGTGGTACGGAGTCCCTTGCGCAACATCCCGCATCGATGACACATGCCGGTATTGAGCGTGATCTGAAGCAAAGGATGGGAATCACAGATAAGATGATCCGCTTATCCATAGGGGTGGAAAACTATGTTGATCTGGTACATGATATTTCGGATGCCCTGGATCAGGTTCCCAGGCATATGAGTGTTCCTGCGGCTGAGTTGTAAGGTGCGCCCCTGCATCTTGTGGGGGTGGGGTATCCCTTGAAAAAATAGGGCATTTTGTCTATATTCGCACACCCCCAGAGATAGGAGTCCCATGCAGATACAAGAACCTAAGCCTTACGTTGCCCAACATAAGATCAGGGTGGTTACGGCCGCCTCATTATTCGATGGTCATGATGCCGCTATCAATGTGATGCGGCGAATCATCCAGGCTTCCGGCGTGGAAGTGATCCACCTTGGCCACGATCGCAGTGTACAGGAAGTGGTGGATTGCGCCATACAGGAAGATGCGAATGCCATCGCCATGACTTCTTATCAGGGAGGCCACATGGAATACTTCAAGTACATGTACGACCTCTTGAAAGAGCGCGGATGCGGGCATATCCGCATCTTTGGTGGCGGCGGCGGGACTATTCTTCCTGATGAGATCAAAGAACTTCAGGATTACGGTATCGCAAGGATATACCATCCGGACGATGGCAGGGAATTGGGACTCCAGGGGATGATCAACGATCTGTTGAAACAAAGCGATTTCGGGACCGGTATCAACCTGAACGGCGAGGCGACCCGGATCACCGATAAGAAGCAGGCGGATCTGGCCCGATTGATCTCCGCAGCCGAAAATCATCATGATAAGCACGAAAAGATACTGGCAGGTATCAGTAAAAAGGCAAAGGAATCCGGCGTACCCGTACTCGGTATCACAGGTACCGGCGGTGCGGGGAAGAGCTCGCTGATTGATGAAGTGGTACGACGCTTTCTGATCGATTTTCCTGAGAAGCATATCGGCATTATTTCCGTTGATCCATCCAAGCGTAAAACCGGAGGCGCACTTCTGGGCGACCGCATCCGGATGAACAGCATTTTCAATGAAAGGTGTTACATGCGCTCCCTCGCAACCCGTCAGAGCAACCTGGCGGTAAGCAAGCATGTGCAGGAAGCTGTGGATATTCTGAAAGCATCGGAGTTTGATCTGGTCATCCTGGAAACATCCGGCATCGGCCAGAGCGATACGGAGATTGTGGACCACTGTGATGTGAGCCTCTACGTGATGACCCCCGAGTATGGCGCGGCCTCACAGCTTGAGAAGATTGACATGCTGGATTTTGCGGATGTTATCTCCCTGAATAAGTTTGATAAGCGCGGATCCGGTGATGCCCTGCGCGATGTGCGTAAGCAATACAAGCGCAACCGCAAGTTGTTTGAGATGAAGGATGAGGATGTGCCTGTCTTCGGGACCATCGCCAGTCAGTTCAACGATTCCGGAACCAACGCGCTTTACATGAAACTGATGACGGTGATTGCTGAGCGAACCGGAGCGGATCTGGTTTCTTCGTTTGAAGGCGCCGTCGGAGACAGTGAGAAGATCCACGTGATCCCACCGTCCAGAACAAGATACCTGAGTGAGATCAGTGAAACCGTGCGGAAATACAACCAATGGACAGGGAAGCAAAAGGACATCGCCCAGAAATTATATGGGATTACCCTTGCCATACAATCCCTTTCCGGCGAATCAACCGATCCGGTTCCCAAAGAAAAAGGTGAATTACCTGCGGATGCAAAAGGCGCTATCAAAGAGTTGAAAGAGCAGTACCTGTTGCTTCTGGATAAGCTTGATCCGAAAAACCTGACGTTACTGAAAGACTGGCCGGGGAAGGTACAGAAGTATGCCGGTGACACCTATTCCTATAAAGTGCGTGACAAGGAAGTGAAAGTGCAGACATCCAGTCAGTCATTGTCTCATCAACGCATTCCCAAGATCAGTCTTCCGAAGTACGAAGCCTGGGGCGATCTGCTTCGCTGGAACCTCCAGGAAAATGTACCCGGAGAATTTCCGTTCACTGCCGGCGTGTTCCCATTCAAGAGGGAAGGGGAGGATCCAACCCGGATGTTTGCAGGAGAAGGTGGCCCTGAACGTACAAACAAACGCTTTCATTATGTAAGCCTGGGAATGCCGGCCAAACGCTTGTCTACCGCATTTGACAGCGTTACCCTTTACGGCCGGGACCCGGGTGAACGCCCTGACATTTACGGGAAGATCGGGAATTCCGGGGTAAGCATCTGCTGCCTGGATGATGCCAAGAAACTATACAGTGGTTTCGATCTGTGCGATCCGAAAACCAGCGTGTCCATGACCATCAACGGTCCGGCGCCTATGCTGCTGGCCTTCTTCCTGAATGCAGCCATTGATCAGCAATGTGAGAAATATATCCTTGAAAATAACCTGACCGACGAGGTGAGGAAGAAGATATCGGAGATATATAAAGGCAGGAATCGTCCGCAATATCACGGCGAAAGCAACATCAAAGGGCAAACACCTGAATACCTTGCTGATTCTGTGAAAGGCGGATTGCCTGAAGGGAATGATGGCCTTGGCCTCCTTTTGCTGGGGGTGACCGGCGATCAGGTGCTGCCTGAAAAGGTTTATGAAGAATGCCGCGTACGTGCTCTGACCTCGGTTCGTGGAACGGTTCAGGCAGATATCCTCAAAGAAGACCAGGCACAGAATACATGCATCTTCAGCACCGAGTTTGCGCTGAAGCTGATGGGTGATGTCCAATCCTATTTTATCGAACATCAGGTCCGTAATTTCTATTCTGTGAGCATCAGCGGTTATCATATCGCGGAAGCCGGTGCCAACCCTATCACCCAGCTTGCCTTTACGCTGGCCAATGGGTTTACTTATGTGGAGTACTACCTGAGCCGGGGAATGGACATCAGCGCATTTGCCCCCAACCTGAGCTTTTTCTTCAGCAATGGCATCGATCCGGAGTATGCGGTGATCGGCAGGGTGGCGCGCCGTATTTGGGCTAAGGCCATGAGGGATAAATATGAAGCGGATGAGCGAAGCCAGAAATTGAAGTATCATATTCAAACCAGTGGCCGCTCTTTACATGCACAGGAGATTGCTTTCAATGATATACGTACGACCCTGCAGGCGCTGTACGCTATTTACGATAACTGCAACAGTCTGCACACCAATGCCTATGATGAGGCGATCACCACACCAACGGAAGAAAGCGTACGCCGTGCGATGGCCATTCAGCTGATCATCAATCATGAACTCGGTCTGGCCAAGAACGAAAACCCTATCCAGGGAAGCTTTATCATCGAAGAGCTGACCGACCTGGTGGAAGAAGCTGTCATGGCTGAATTCGACCGGATCACGGAACGCGGCGGTGTGTTAGGAGCCATGGAAACCATGTACCAGCGTGGCAAGATCCAGGAGGAAAGTCTTTATTATGAGACCCTCAAGCACACAGGCGATCTTCCATTGATCGGTGTGAATACGTTCCTGAGCAACGAAGGCTCCCCGACCATCACCCCCGGTGAGGTTATCCGCGCTACGGAAACAGAAAAACAGGTGCAGATTCAAACGGTTGCCGATTTGCATGATGCGAAAAAAGATTCCTCTTCCGCTGCATTGGATAAGGTACAGGAAACTGCCTTGCATAGTGGCAATGTCTTCGCAAGTCTCATGGATGCGGTAAAAGCCTGTAGCCTGGGCCAAATTACCGAGGGCCTGTTCGAGGTGGGAGGACAGTACCGCAGGAATATGTAACGGGAAACCGGCAATTCATTTACTTTTGCAAGCCTTATTATTTCGATAGTTATGATCCATTATCAAGATGCAACGATCACCGGTCTCTTTGTACACCGCGTAGGTAACCAGACCGAAGGAGAGATCCTGATGCTTACGGAAACTTCTGTGAATGTAAAAAGGCAGGAGCTTCAGGATATCGTCAAAAGGTATATCGGTAACCCATTTTCTTCCCCGGAGTATTTTGTGTTTGATGAACATGCCGTGCATCCCCTCTGGAAGGCAGCCAAAGCCATCTTTTCAAAGCCGGCATCGCTGCATGAGCAATCCAAAGCCATTGCACAGCACCATTATGAGACCGCGATTGATATTTCCATTGATGCGGGTGATCTGATGATCGCCCACCTGAAGGATGTAAAAGTGGATGGTGAACTCACCGATGCGGTTGCCATCTGCAAGATTGAAAACCGTGAGGACTTTATCCTGTTGAATGAGGAAGATGACCACTATACCCTGGATATCCTGGCCGGATTGAATGTGAATAAACCCGATAAAGGCTGCCTGATCCTCAACTTGAAAGAGGAGGAAGGGTTCCGCGTTTGTCAGGTGGATAAAGGGTTGCGTTTCGGTGCATCCGGTTATTGGAAAGAGGATTTTTTGAAAGTGAAACCTGCGGTGGACAGCTACCACGATACCAAGAATTTCATGGAACTGACCCGGTCCTTCGTGGCTGAGAGAATGTCCGAAGAGTTTGAAGTGGATCGCGCTGATCAGGCCGATCTGCTGAATCGATCGATCCACTACCTCAAACAAAATGACAAGCTCGATGAGGAGAATTTCGGGGCAACCGTTTTTGGCGACCCAGGGGTGGTGGAGTCTTTCAAAGATTATAAGAACCATTACCAGCAGGAGTTCGCCGTGGAGATTCCACAGGATTTTTCCATCTCCGATCAGGCGGTCAAAAAGCAGGCGCGGATATTCAAAAGTGTCCTGAAGCTTGACAAGAATTTTCACATCTATATACACGGAAACCGCAATATGATCCAGAAAGGGGAGGACGAGGGAGGCCGGAAGTATTACAAGATTTTCTACAACCAGGAATTGTAGTCATTCGGGTTTCCGGGTTCAGCGGTTTGCTATCTTCTGACGGAATGTGTACTTTTTATCACCGTTCCGTAACGCCGTACTATGAATTTCTTTCTCCGGAATATGATCCTTGTTGTGGTTTTGATTGCATGTGCTAGTCTCACAATGCCTCAGGACCGACCCTGGAAAGAATTTCTGGATAAAATGATTCACTACGAGGAGCATGGCCAACGCAACTATCATGCAAATCAATGTACCGTCTTCATGACCCTGGATCAGGAGGGCGTGTTTCATGAAGAGTTGCGGGTGGATAGTATCCTTATCCGGTCAAACACATTTCATGTGGGCGACATTGATCCCGAGCGGTTCCGAGAGGATAAAGGTGACAAAACCTACGTAGTCAAAGGGGTTGTGTTTTATTGCAAAGAGGGGAAATGCATCACAAGTACCAATAAGGGTCTTGAATTTGAGAGCAGTGCCTTCTCCATCCCATGATGTGCTACATGCACACCAGATCAGGTCACTGACCTCAGGAAAACGGTACAGGCATTTCTGGCGGAAGCCGTCCTGGAATGAACATTTTCACCTTCATGTATCAGTCAAAAGGCAGTGCTTCGAAGTTCTGGGAATAAATGAAGTCGCCATTTTCCAGTTTTAACTTATACCTCTTCTCCGGGAAGTGGTAAACGGGAACCACAAATGCGTAATAGGATCCCGGACGTTGATGCACCTTGTGGAAGCTATTCCCGCACGGACTGGGTGGGATGTTTTCAACGGCCACCCATCCTGTGTCAGTGAGGCGTTCGGCCGTCAGATATAGCCGGCTGTCTGCCGCAGGATACGTTTGATAATCGGATGTGTTGTTGATCAGATAAAGCATTTGCCCTTCATATCTCTGGCGAAAGGCGGCGTGCTCATGTTCTTCCATTCGGAGATATAGCTCCTTTTTAGTTTTCATGTCGGTTCGCAGATCTTTGGATGTATTGTCTGTAATACCAAATCCCCCCGGGCTCACGGTGTCGGGTAAATCGGATTTTGCATAACAATTTCCGTTGGAAATAGCGTCTGCCGGAAAGGGTTCCAGTGATTGCGAAAAACATACCGATCCATGTAAAAAGATCAGGGCCAGGAACAGTTTCATGGCCTTTCCTGCAAAGAGATGACCTAATCCATGGTTTCTCGTGACGAATGTGTTTATTTTTAGGCGCATAACTTTTCT
The DNA here is from genome assembly GCA_020435415.1 of Flavobacteriales bacterium. NCBI lineage: Bacteria > Pseudomonadati > Bacteroidota > Flavobacteriia > Flavobacteriales > Flavobacteriales bacterium. The sequence goes on along the minus strand of JAGQZQ010000024.1, from coordinate 27,353 downwards.
GTTTTTAATGAGATGAGTGTCGCCGGACAATTCCATAAATGTATCTGCAAATTTTGATCCGTTCCATATGAATAAGGCTGAACTGGATTGGTTGCTAAGCGGTCCGGATTTCTTTAAGGCTGCAGAATCATTGATTTCCCGGGCGCGAACCGTCCTTCATCTGCAGGTGTACATATTTGATTATGACCAAACCGGCATGGAGATGCTTGAGCAGTTGGAAGCAGCATCTGCACGGGGTGTTTCGGTTTATCTGCTCCTGGATGATTTCGGGTCGGCAGGATTCGCACATCGTTATAAGGAGCGTTGTTTAAAGTCTGGCATTCGTTTCAGGATGTTCGGTCACCTGACCTTGTCTTCCAGGCATCCCTATGGCAGGAGGCTTCATCACAAGTTGATCGTTGCGGACCGGCGGGAGGCCGTCCTTGGAGGAATTAATATCGCAGACAAATACAAAGGGGTGCAAGGAAAGCCGTGGCTGGATTTCGGTGTTCACATAGTCGGAGAACCTGCGGTGCAGTTGCACGAGATTGCGGAAGCGTTGTTCAATAAGCAACATGTGCGGTTGGCCAGGATCAGGTCGACAGAATATGGCCTGAAAGATGACCATGGTCGACTCCTGATTCGCCGGAACGACTGGTTGGTGGGTAGGTCGGAAATATCGAGGTCTTATCGGGAGGCGGTATCCATGGCATCGGATGATATCATGATTGTGGCCAGTTACTTCCTGCCGGGAAGAAGAATCAAGAAAAGATTGGAAGAGGCTGCAGCCAGGGGCGTGCGCATCCGTTTTGTCATGTCATCTGTTTCCGACATCCCGTTGATGCGCGCGGCATCGCGATTCCTTTATCGTTGGATGATGAAGTCAGGCATGGAAATTTATGAATACCAGCCTGGCGTAGTGCATGGTAAAGTGGCGTTGGTAGATGATCGTTGGATTACAGTCGGCTCATACAACCTGAATCACCTGAGTGATTATGGAAGTCTGGAAATGAATGCGGAGGTGGATGCGCCGGTTCATGTGAAGGTATTCTCCGAACATTTACAATGGCTGATGGACAATCAATGTGTCCGGATCAGGTCCGTTTCGCACGGTGGAATCGGCGGACATCTGTCGGGTATGACCGACTGGCTTAGCTACATTCTGATGAAGGCTGCGGAAAGCTTACTGCTCTTCTTTACAGGTAAACGAAAGAGTGATTTGGGGCATTGAGGTTGGTGGGAAGTTGAGAGTAGATAGTAGATAGTAGGCAGTAGGCAGTAGGCAGGACGTAACGCGTTGGGTTTCCGGAATAAGGTTTGCATAGGTGTACGCAGGGGTGTTAGTAGATATTAGACACCAGACAATAGATAAAGAAGAGATGATAATAGCCAACGCCTGGAAGGCACATTTTCAAATCAGCACACCAGCCTGCCCCGCATTAGCCCGGCGCTTCGGCTGGCAGGTCATCACATCATCAACCTAACACGTTCCACGCTGTCTTTCACCGCATTTTGCTGCCAGTAAGGCTCAAGTATAGTTTGTCTGAGTCTGGCCCTGGTATAAAGTTCCGGCTGATCACTTTTACCCACGGGACTTTCATCCCAACCCCAGATCTGATGGGGGAATGCTTTTTGGATATAGAGAATGACTTTATGCTTTTGCTCGGTAAAGTCAACCTGGTATACAAGTGTATCGCCGAGACTTTCCTCCCAGGATGCTTCGGCATGGTTGATGCTGCTCGGATGATGGTAGAGGCGGCTTCCCAGTGCAGAAGGGATCATGTCTATGGGGCCTGTGGGAAGTTGTTCCGGATCAAGCCTGGCCCATATCATTAACTCATCTTCTGTCCAGGCGTCCGGAAGGGTATAGGAGGTATCCGCTTCTTTCTCAAAATAGGAATGTCCTTCAACTGCCCAGCGACCATTTTGCTTGTTGAGCTGAATCCAGGAATGTCCGCACCATTCCTGAGAAGAGGTCGATATCTTCCAGGCGCCTTCCATGGTGTAAAGAGGCACGAAGACCGAAGTCATAACGGAATAGTCGTAAATGCCGGTAACGAATTTCCGGATGTGGTTCAGTTTCATAACTTTTTTCGCATCGGGATTCCGGAAATCATCGGCCTTCACTTGTTTCCCCGGCAAAAAATCTTCCGTAACAAAAATCAGGATAGCGTCACCGTTTCGGATTTCTCCGTACCGTTCCTGGTAAAGATCATAACGGTTGATCTCGGCTTTGGATTGATACCAGTAGTCTCCGAATGGCTCCGGAAGTTGTCGTGAGGCGATTTCCGATTTATGATCACTTTCCGTACCCGAGGAATTGCATCCCAACCAGGTTAGAACTGAAATGCCAACAATAAAATAAATGGAACGTTGAAGCATGTACAAATATAACGATAATTCCTGTTTGCTTTTCTTAGAATCCGTACATTCGTGGTAAACCCAATCATTGAATTGAGCTTCATGAAAAAATACTATGTTGGCCTGGCCTCGGCGCTGTTTCTGATGGCGTGTGCCGGTGAATCATCCGAAGAAACCAATCCTGAACTGGAAAAAATGAGACTGGAGAATATCCGGTTGAATCAGGTAGCCACAGAGAAGGATTCTCTACTCACCGCTTATTTCGGAACCCTGGATGAGATTGAAGGGAACCTCAACACCATTAAGGCAAAGGAAGGCCTGCTTGTGGAACAGACGAGCGACCGTGAGCTGCGACCTGCCCAGCAGGAACAGATCATTGCGGATATCCAGCTTATCCAGGAGTTGATGCAGAAGAATAAGGAGAAGATCGCTTCCATGAGCTCAAAACTCAGCAGATCCAACGTACAGATCGAAGCATTGAACAAACGTATCGAAAAGTTGGTGGAGCAGATACAACAAAAGGATGCGGAGATCAGCAAGTTGCAACAGGAACTTTTCAAGGTTAATGATAAACTGGAAATGCTGTTCAATGAATACAATCAACGGATTCAGGAGTTGTCGGACAAAGAGTCGGAGCTGAATAGCGCCTGGTATGCCTACGGTTCATATAAGGAGCTAAGTGAGAATGGTATCCTCACAAAAGAAGGCGGCTTCATTGGCATCGGAAGGATGAAGAAACTCATGAGCAATTTCAACAAGGACTACTTCCGAAAGATTGATATTCGGGAAATGCCTGAGATCCCACTCTATGTGAAAACGGCCAAGCTCATTTCTTCTCATCCCGACAGTTCATATGAATGGCAGGGAGAGGATGGTAAGGTGGATAAACTGCTTATCAAAGATCCTGATGCTTTCTGGTCCTCATCAAAGTATCTCGTGATCCTGGTAGAATAATCTCAGTCAACGTTTTTAGTTAATCCTGCCGGTGCAAGTCTGTCACATGACCTGCACCGGTTTTTTTTACGGTGATGGCAGAGGTTTCGCCGGATGAACGGGATTGTGCAAAACCCTAAGGGTATTCGTTCGTACAAAGGGGCAACTCATAGAACATTCACTAAAATTAATATGATGAGAAAACCGCTACTCCTTATTATCTCAGCCACCTTTTTTGCTTCTGCAGCCTCTGCACAGTGTAAGCTACTCACCGATTCGATCATAGCCGGAGAGGATCAGACACGTTATGAGAGCTATGAATATGACGGATCAGGAAGGATATCCCGTGTGTTTATGGTGGATTCCGGTCAGACCTCCTATAACAGCTATGATAGCCTGAAATATGACGGTAGCAACAGATTGGTGAACGTATACCGCATGGATGTGGGAAATACCAGCCCAAGGCAAACTTCAACGATTTCATATAACGGAAGCAACAAGATCAGCAGGATACATGTAGCCGGTGACAACGGTTCGCCCTGGACCATGGCGCATAATATGACCTATGATGGTTCAGCGAATCTGACGGCTGTTTTACTCGATGCTACTGCTATTTCAGGCAGTCCGGAAGGATTCATGGCCTCGTTTCAGAATATCCAGTGGAGTGGGGGTAACATATCAAAGCTCGATCTCGTGGCAGACCTGGGCAATGGACCGGATACACTGGAGTTGAGTGCGTCTATGGATGGATATAAGAATGTAGAGCGATTGATGTATGTGACAGAAGGGCCGGACATGATCTCATTCTACAATACCAATAACATCCTGACCATCACCTTTGATAATGCGGAAGTACTCGGCCCTGCCGGAACAAAGGCCCTGCAGTATGCTTATACCTATGCGAGTAATCAGGAGGTTATCACCCGTCAAACTCTTCCCGGTGTTTTTGACAGCCGGGTAACCACACAAGAGTTCCATTATGATTGCAGTGCCGGTATCGGTGATGATGATCAACTCAGAGCCTCTTTGGGATTGTTTCCGAATCCGGCTGCCGACAGGGTCATGGTTCAGTTGGAACGCAATGATTATACCTTGCGACTGATGAACCTTCAGGGGCAGGTGTTGAAGGCGATGACCGTGCAAGGTCAATTGGCGGAAGTTGATCTGACCTCTTATGCAAACGGAATGTACATTGTAGAAGTGGAACAGAACGGAAATCGAGCAAGAACAAGGCTCGTGAAAAACTAAGACATAGGTGAGTGAGAAATCCGAAGGGGTGTCTTCATTGGAAGGCACCCCTTTTTTATTGCGGTTTTCTGTTAGCAAGGAAGGTTCAGAAGGTCTTCTAATGTCTAATCTCTCAGGATCTGTTTGATCAGAAACTATACTTCACACGGACAAACAGATACTTTGCACCCTTATGAAACTGATCGCCGGGGTTGTAGTAAACGGTTTGACCGACAAGGCTCAGATCCAGGTTGGGACGCATGGACCACGATACCGTGGGGTTGAAGAAGAATACATGTCCGGTAGGTGCATACATCAACGATAAACCTCCCGATACCAGCGGGTGAAAAGTAACCATGGCCTGGACCATGGTTGTAAGTCGAAATGGTGACAGGCTTCGGGCGGAAACCTGATACGCCAGTAGATTCTGGTTGTTAAATTTTGCAGTCCCTGTGCTTTGGTAGAGTGCGCCTCCCGCCAGATAGAGACCATTCTTCAATGTAAGGTCCCCCATGATGGTGACGACAGAAGTGAATTTACCGTCGGCAGCAGTGAAGGGGTAAAAGAAACTGAATTCCCCCTTGAAGCCTGAGGTTTTGATATTACCGGCCCAGGCACCTCCCCAAACGACATGGTGTTCGCTGATACCGGCAAGGGCCTGAAAGTCGTATCCCCAGCGATTTGTACGCCACAGTCCTGCGGCAGTGCTCCCGCGGCCTTTGGTTCCCGGGCGAGCGGCCACTTCAATCCGTGAAACCTGCCCGAGGTAGTATTGAGCCCTGATGGCGTCGCTTCCCGGTCGCTCCTCATAATCAAAATCAAAAAATGAATAGGCATTGAAGATATCATTGGGATTCCAGGCTAGTGCCATGCCCCAGTTAATTCGTTGTCGTCCGGCGGTTACTTCTATCTTTCCTTTTTCCCAGTTCAGGTATAACCGGTCAATCCTGCATTGTGCCACCCAGTCAGGATGATGATCCCATGTTGCCGACATGTCAAGTTGGTTGGGCCATTCATCATCTACAAAAGCGGCAAGCTGTGGATTTGCCTTTACCGTGTTTCCCACAAATAATCGGTTCCTCACTTCCAGCACCCCTTTGAAGGATTTTTTATAATAAGCTTTGAAGTTAAACCGGTTATGGATCAGGTTATCCACCGGGATATTCACACCCGGCTGATACAGATTAATTGTTACGAGGTCCTTTACATATCCTCGTACGGTGTATGAGATGGCGGGTACACTGTCCTGTGCGGTTGCGACTGTGCACCAGAACACCAGAAGGATGATAAGGATGCGTCTATTGTTTGTTCCGGACCTCATCCGATACGATCTTTCCGTCTTCAAGTGTGATCACGCGCCGGGCTCGTTCAATAACACGGTTGTCATGGGTGGAGAAGATGAAGGTGACATTTTCTTCACGGTTCAGTTTAAGCATGATGTCGAGTAGGTTTTCTGCTGAATGCCCGTCCAGGTTGGCGGTGGGTTCATCAGCCAGAACAAACCTGGGCTTCGGTGCCAGCGCACGTACCACAGCCACCCTTTGTTGTTGCCCTCCGGATAAGGCGCCTGGAGTTTTATAGGCCTGATCTGCAAGTCCCACTTCCTTTAATAGTTGATCAACCCGCTCCAGTCTTTCTTTTTTCGGGTGCTTCTGTAAGAGCATGGTGAATTCGGCATTTTCCCTTGCGGTAAGCACCGGAATAAGATTGTAGGACTGAAACACGAAACCAATATTGTGAAGCCGGAACCGGATTAATTCATTTTCGGATAATTCATTCATGATCGTACCGGCAACGGTGATGTCTCCTGAGGTTGGGCGATCCAGACCGCCAATCAGATTCAGCAGTGTTGTTTTTCCGCTTCCGGAAGGTCCGACAATGGCGGTGAACTCACCGGCATCAAACGTCAGGTTCACATCGTTTACCGCGTAAACGGGTACAGGACCTTCGTAGACCTTTTTTAGTTGGGTTGTTTCAATAATATGCATGTCACATTATATTTTTCTCAGCGCTTCCACGGGTTTTAGTTTCAATGCCTTGATCGCAGGATATACCGCTGCAAAGATGGACATGACAAGTACCATGATGGTTACGTCGATATAACTTCCTCCGTTCAGCGAGGGGTAGATCGTGTTTGAAAAACCAAAGTCTCCATAAGCCGCTCCGGGCACATTGAAGCCGTATTTCCCATACCAGGTAATAGTTGACCATGCAAGTAAGACGCCTGCCGGTCCGCCGGTGAGGGAAAGGAATACCGTTTCCAGCATGATCATAGAAAATACCCTGCGCCTTGTCATACCTATCGCCATTAACATACCAATCTCACGTACCCTTTCAAGTACAGCCATCAACATCGTGTTCACAATGCTGAATAACAGGGCCAGTAAAATAATACCTACGATGTAGAACATATAGGTGTCCATGGCTGTGATCATCAGCCTCATGCCGGTGCTGAGGTCCAGCCAGGCCGCAACATCAAGCCTCGGAAATGCACTGCTATAATCCTTGGCTAGTGGCTCGGCAAGATCATGATCTACGGCCATGATTCCTATCTCATGGATACCATGACCGATATTCAGATGCCGTTGCAGGTCTTCCAATCTGACAAAAGCATTGGCCTGGTCATACATGGGATTGCCTGAGTCGTAAATGCCACAAACACGGAATGCAGCACTCACAATATTCCTGTCTTTGTCCTGAAATTGGAGTACCATTTTAGAGCGAAGCTCAGCGTGATATTTTTCGGCTGTCTTTTTGCTGATCAGAATGGTATTGCGCTTATCGGTATCAAAGTAAGTTCCCTCAACAACGTGTTTAGAGAGAATGGTTATTTTACTTTCCTGTTCAGGATTGATGCCTGTTACTTTGATTCCACCCGAATAATTTCCTGTAGCCATCATGACATTTACCATGGCGCGTTCAGACCAGGCTTTTATGCGCTTGTCCTTTGATATTCTTGAGATAATACTGTCTTCACCAGGAATGGTAAATCGGGCGAGCATGTCTTCTGAGAAGTCAGGGTGATGGATTTGCACGTGCGCCAGTTCCAGGTCCACCACATTGCGGATCTTTTGTGACATCATACCGCGAACAAAGGCCGAGACGAAGAGTCCAGCCCAAAGCCCGATGGCAATGGCTATGATCACCACCAGACTGCGGATACGCTGCCGCCATATATTCTTCCAGGCGATACGAATGATCATCAGCTTTTCATTGCTTTAATGGCACTCAGGCCGCTAAGTTTTATCAGTGGGTAGATGGCAATCAATGTCGACAGAAAGAAAACAATGACCCCATGCTGGAGAAAAATGGTCGGGTTTATGGATGATTGGATCACCGCTTCTATTCCGTATTCTTCCACCATATCCTTCATTTCGTCACCCAGGGATATGGGGTTATAATAGAACCAGGCACAAACAGGTACCGCTCCAACCATCCCCGCAATGGCACCCATGACCGACAGGATGCACATTTCCATCCAGACCATGGTTGCCAGGCGAATGCGTCTCATACCTATGGCTACGAGTACACCGAATTCATGGCTTCTTTCTGCGAGCATCATCAACATGGTCCCGAACAACCCGAATGAGATCACGATGTATAATATGACCATGAATACATAACCTTCAATGGTATCGGTTTCGATCATGCGGACAAGCTCCGGGTTCATATCCTGCCATGACATGATCTCCAGTTCATGTCCAAGGGAACCTGCCAGTTCCCGGCATGTTTTCTCGACCTTGTCGGGATTCCTGAGACGAATGATCATTCCGGTATTCAACCCCTCCATATTGAAAAGCCATTGTGCTTCTTTGATGGGGAGGATGATCAGGCGATTGCTTAGTTCGGGGGAGCCGAAGTGGATCAATCCTTTGATGACATACTTTCCCGCAGCATTGGCGCCGTGGTAGCCTTGTCCGAGCATCACCAGGGTATCCCCGGCGGTCACTTCCAGGTAATCGGCAAGACCGGCGCCTACCAGTATGGCTTGATCTTCCGATGTGAGGTAAGATCCTGTGGATACACGTTCAGAGAGCTGGGCATTTTCTTCTTCAAGCTCCGGGTTGATGCCAACCACCATGGAAAACCGGGTGATGCTATCTGATGCGGCCAAAACGCCTGTCTGGATTCTGGGTAGTAAGCCGGTTACATTGGGGTGACTGAGTAATTTCTGTTGCTGTTCATCAGACAACGCGAGACTGAGGTCAAGGCTCTTGTCGTCCCAGTATCCTTTTGCATGCACCTGGGCATAGCCGGTGAAGGTGCCCATGGTGGAAGAGATCATGTTGTCATAGATTCCATCCTTGAGGCTCATCATCAGAGAAGAAAGAATGACTGCCAGGAATACCATGGCCATGGTGATTGCGGATCGCCGTTTGTTTCTCCACAGGTTTCTCCAGGCCAGGCGGGAGGTCATATCAGCGGAGATCTTTTAATTGTCTTACCGAAAAGAATTCGTCGGGATATTCTTTGTTGAAGACAAGGGAGTGGTATTCAATAACTGTCTTATGTCCTTTTTTGTCCACGGGGATCATTTCCACCTTTTTTGCCAGCATTTTACCGTCAAGCATTCCGATGTCCCCGGCTTGCATGATGTTTACGAGGTAAAGATCCTCGTCATAGAATTCGCCACGCATCTGGATATAGTCCTTCTTGTCGATCATTACGATCACCTTGCCCCACACCACGGCGGCATCTTCCTTAGGAATTAATTCCAGGGTCCAGCAGGGGCGATTCTGAATGGTGGTATCCTTAAGAAGCTTGTGGGTGTAATCGGTAACTGTGGAAGATTCTTTGACCAGATCATCATTGGTGAAATCGGACCCCATCCAGGACTGCATCATCATGGATGGCGGTAGTTTAATGGTACGTTCGATGGACGGTTGCCAGTTCCATACTTCTTTGCCTTTTTTCAAGAAGGCCGTGCCCTTGTCTCTTGCCGGTCCGGTTATTAGAATCATGGCAAGTTCCGTGCCTTTCGACCATGTTTTGAAATCCAGCGTACGTTCCCATTTGGGCCTGACAATAGTCATGGACATGGAAGCCTCACTGCTGGTGCCACGCAGTTTGTCTTCGGCACGCCGGATGATTTCTTTGGCATCCGGATTTTCAATTGAAAAAGTCCATGCAAATCCGCATAAGAGAGCGGGCAGTAGGAATAATATTTTTACCCGGTTGGATTTCACAGCGATGGTGCTGGTTTTCACCAACAATATTACGTAAATAATATAAACCTAATGGGTATCTTCATTGTTGACTCGGAAAGAATTCTTATATTGGTGAAACGGATGGTGAATGAACCCACATGGGCATGTTGGGTGAGAAAGGTTGCCATTCGCAACTATTTTCCTTTATGTTATTACGTGAAACGCTCCGGTTCCTGAGTGACCTGGACAAGAACAATAATAAGGATTGGTTTGAAGCCAACCGGACTGTTTATGAAAAGGCGAAAGCCAATGTGACGGACCTGGTGGCTGACCTCCTTAACGGTATTGCCACTTTTGATGAGCATGTGATAGGTATCGCTCCGTCAAAAGCGTTGTTCCGGATTCACCGGGATGTTCGGTTTTCTAAGGATAAGAGTCCGTATAAAACCAATTTCGGTGCCCGGTTGCAACCCAAAGAAAGCCAGCATGCACGAGCGGGATATTACCTGCATATTGAACCGGGAGAGTGTTTCGTGGCAGGTGGGCTCTATATGGCTGAACCTCATGCGTTATCGGCGGTAAGACAGGCCATTGATTCAGATCCCGGGCGTTTTACAACTATTGCGGAGAGCACTTCTTTCAAGAAGATGTTCGGAGAACTGAAAGGAGACCAACTCAAAAGAGTTCCCAAGGGATACCAGCAAGACCATCCGATGGCATCTTATTTAAAGTATAAAAGTTTCCTGATGGTACGCGCTTTCGGGGAAAAGGAGATGCTGGAAAAGGATTTTGTAAAGAACGCATTACAATATTATAAAGGAATGAAGCCATTGAACGACTTTATCAATGAGGCGGTGTCTGAAACCGCGGAAATAAAGTAGTTTTTAGTACCCCGGATCATATGATCAGGGAGCAATCTTTTAAGTGATTCGCTTTTATTGTATTAAAAATTGGTTAATTTTGAAACGTCCAAACCATCGCATCCATGACGCACAGAACACAATTTGACGAAAGCCTGGATATTCTGGAGGTGCTGAATGATGTATCCAGCCTGATTGTTTACAATGATGAGGTGAATACATTCGACTGGGTTATAGAGTCGCTCGTAGAAATATGCGGCCACGACCAGATTCAGGCGGAGCAATGTGCATTTATCATTCACCACAAGGGCAAAGCCTCCGTAAAGGAAGGTGAGAAGCGTAAGCTGAAACCCATGCGTGATGCACTGATTGATCGGGGAATTGATGCGGTATTGGAGGTCAAGTGATCTTCCATGCCTGCGCTTGAAACAATTCCCATCCCTCTAGGATTCAAGGCAAAAGCGTTTTCCCTGCCGGAAGTGGTCAGCGGAAAGCCAGTGACATTATCCGATATCAAAGGAGAACGGGCTACGGTGCTGATGTTCATATGCAACCATTGTCCGTATGTCAAGCATGTCTTACCCGAACTCATAGCCCTTGGAAATGATTATAAGGCGAAGGGTGTAAACCTTATCGCCATCAGCAGCAACGATGTAAGCCGTTATCCGGATGACTCGCCGGATAAAATGCAGGACCTTGCTGTTTCAATGAATTTCCCGTTTCCCTATTTGTACGATGAAAGTCAGGATGTTGCCCGAGCTTACCAGGCAGCTTGTACCCCTGATTTTGCGGTATTTGACAGCCAACTGGTATGTGTATACAGGGGACGTCTGGATGAATCTACCCCAGGTAACGGAAAGCCGCTGACCGGCGCGGATATGAGAAAGGTGCTGGACAAAATCGTCAATGGAGAATCTTTGGATGGCAGTCAATATCCCAGTATTGGTTGTAGTATTAAGTGGAAGGAATGAAATACAACTTGTCGGAAATCAACGGCGTGATCCGCGAACGCCGTTCAATAAAACCCGAAAATTTCAGTACGCGAACAGTCCATCGGGAGATCATTGAGAATATGCTTGAGAATGCGCGTTGGGCACCTACTCATGGCATGACCCAACCATGGCATTTCGTGGTTTTTACCGAAGAAGGAAGAAGGAAATTTGCGGATTATCAACAGCAGACCTATAAGAAGACAACATCTCCGGATTCATTTGTGGAAGCCAAGTTTAATCAGCTGGGAGAACGCCCTTTGTGTGCATCTGCAGTGATTGCGATAACCATGAAGCGACAGGATATTGAGAAAATTCCGGAGGTTGAAGAGGTAGAAGCAGTGGCTTGCGCTGTCCAGAATATGATGCTGACGGCTACAGCCTATGGTATCGGGGCCTATTGGAGTTCCGGCGGATTTACCTACACCGATGGAATGAAAGCATTTCTTGGACTGAGTGACAAAGACAAGTGCCTGGGGTTTCTTTATATCGGATATCCGGAAGGAGAATGGCCAAAAAGCCAAAGACGACCGATTGACACCTTTACCAGGTGGGAAGAGAAGTAATTTACTGATCCTGTATATCAGTCAGCCATTGTATGGCTTCTTCCTGATTTGTAAAAATCCGGGTCGGCATCTTCGGTTCATTCATACCGATAAAAAAGTTTCCGAGGAGTTCCTGAGCCTTAGACTGGATCACCACCGCATGATGACTGATCAATGAAGTGTTACTTGGATCCGCGGCAAATCGCCTGGCTTCCGCGCTCGCGGAGGTGTTTTTTCCAATGATCGAAAGCATAGGCATTCCCTTATGACCAGCAAGTCTTTTGATGGCTTCCAGAAATGCTTCCACATTGTTTTCGTCGATAAATTGATCCGGCTTTATCTCTGCTAAAATATACCTGTCGGTTATGCTCACCGGACCGGCATCCGTTATGATCCTTTTCGCTTCTTCCTTACTGCTCATATTCCATCACCCCTTTTTTTTTAACGGCTAATAGCTCCAAAAGCCATTTTTCAGCCTGAGCCCTGTTATGAAACAACCTGGTGGGTACCACCGGCTTGTTGAACCGAATGAAAAAATTTGCCAGTAACTCCTGAGCAAAAGATCCGGTTATGATGGCCCGTGCCAGTACATTGCGACATCCCTCTTCCGAAGAAGAATACTCCCGTACATCAGGCCCTGCGGTGGTATTGATTCCTGGGATGGTAAGGACCGGTAATTTTTGATCTCCGGCGATGGTGGCCATCGCTTCGGTAAATTCCCTCACATCCCCCATCTCCAGGATCAGATTATCACCTGTTTGGGCCAGAATGATCCCATTAGGCAGAAGGCTTACGGTTCCGCTTCTGATCTTAATTTCCGATGTCTGGCCGCTATTCATGGTACTTCAAATATACTGAAATTGTGGTTTTGTAGGGTGAATTCGTCCCTTTATCTAAAACGACAAGGCTTAGGGCTAACGTTTTAAGGAGTTTTGCGTTGGAATGACTAATTTTGTTTTCCTTCAAAATAAGCTGCTGTAGCAACTTATGAGATATCCCCTCCATCATATCATAGTTGGTCTGCTCTTTTTGGGTATGACCAAAGTGCATGCTACCCCATACGACCTATCGAATGAAGGGGGAGGCAAAGACACCATAGGAGTATGGGTTCCTGCAGACAGTGTACCTCCACACATTAATCTCCTTGTCAGACTTACCCGGCTTGAAAAACAACAGATGGTAAGGGTGGTGGACTCTCTGCTGGATGCGGATTATGTACACCCTTCTATACTGGTCAGCCTTTCCCATATGTCAGAACGGTACAGCGAGGAACCGCCTGCGGTTCCCGTTGCCGCCGCTTATATGCCTTATCCTGCTCATGATATTTATGGCAGCTGGGATACCCATGAAGTAAATCCATATGATAAGACCCTGTCTGCTAACGATACGACTGTTTTACTGGTGCTAAAAAGCGATACTCAGGAATTCGTCCAGCCTGTTGTTGGCGTTATTACGTCCAGGTATGGATTTCGGGATGGTCGTCATCACAATGGTGTAGATATCGATCTGCAGGTTTGGGATAAGGTTTATGCTGCCTTTGATGGTGTCGTTCGTATTGCGCATGCTGACGGTGGTTATGGCCGCCTCGTGGTCATCAGACACTACAATGGGTTGGAAACGTTTTATGCTCATCTGCACCGTTACAAGGTATCAGAGGGTGATACGGTAAAGGCAGGACAGGTGATAGGTCTTGGCGGAAGTTCAGGAAGATCTACCGGAAGCCACCTGCATTTTGAGATGCGATACAAAGGAAAGCCGGTGAATCCGATGCACATGATCGCCCTGAAGGAACAAAAGCTTATCAGTGATTCTGTTGTACTTTATAACAATGGAAGAACATACAGTGCATACCCAAAGGGGGTTGTGTATCATACTATTGAACGAGGTGACTGTCTTTATAATATCGCACGTCGCTACGGTACCACCATCAGCCACATTTGTGAGATGAACGGCATTCGCCGGAACAGTACATTGAGGGTGGGACGAAAACTAATGGTCTCGGGAAGCTGATCAATAATTGTCACGATCTTCTGCCGGCACGTCTTCCGGCATGGTATCAATCATTTTCAGAAGAATCACATCAATGACCGCGTGGGCAACAATGGCGGTAACAATGCCTGTCTGAAGGAACAGTACACCCATGCCTGCGATGATCACAGTCATGGCCATTCCATAAAGTGACAGGCGCAGGTTCATTGGATTCAGGTAACCATGGAGTGCTACGAATAAAATGCTGGTGGGCCATAACCCTAATAGGGGTTGTATCCCCGCCCTGAAGAATAGTTCCTCACCGATTCCTGCACAAAGCGAAATCAGTATGATGTCAAAATTGGATAACTCAAGGGGCGACATTAGTTTGGCGTAATGTGCTCTTACCGGTTGAAGAAAATCACTTTCAACAATGGTCTTGGCTGTCCATCCGGTAATGATACCGTAGATGATACCGATAAACACTTGCATAGGAAAAGAGAATCCACCGGTTAGGATTCTGACCATCGGAGTGTCATTGAAATAATAGATCACCAATAGTCCGCCACCTGAGAAACCTACCAGGGTGACCAATGCAAGAAGAATAAAATTGCGCCTTTTCATTACTCAGAGGCCAAAACTAATGCTTTCAACAGAAAGGTTGGTACTCATTGAATATTTCCTGACCTTTAGTTGATGGGAAAATACCTTGTCTATATACTGACATTGACGTTTTGCGTTCACTTGAATTCGTTGGCACAGGATGCAAAGAATGTCACGCTTTATGGGCATATAGATCCTGAACCCATACATTATGCAGGCTGCTGGGGGTATGTTGACTCCGTAGGTAATGAGTATGCCCTCCTCGGCACATATTACGGAACTTCTGTCATTGCCATCTCGGATTCTGCAAATATCCGCCAGATAAGCTTTATTCAGGGATCAGCCTCCAACTGGCGTGAAATGGTTGTTGCAGGTGATTACGGATACATCGTGTCGGAAGGCAGGGATTCATTGGCTGGTCTGCAGATACTCGATCTTTCAGATTTGCCGGATAGCGCAAGGCTTGCCTCAACATACAAGGCCACCTTTTCTTCCGCACACATTCTTTCAAGAGATGTTAGCAACAACAGCGCCTTTATTTATGTATCTGGAACAGACAGTACAGGAGGGGTGCATATTCTGGATGTTCAAAATCCGGAAAACCCTGTGCAGGTGGGATTGTATGCGCCGTACTACATACATGATTGTCATGTGCGTGGAGATTGGATGTATGCTGCAGCAATTTATAACGGAACATTAGACATCGTAGATATTTCCGACAGGTCAAACCCTGTGATGGTTTCTCAATTGGTATATCCCGGTGCCTTCACGCACAGTTCATGGACCACGGAGGATGGTCACTATCTTGTTGTAACGGATGAGATTGATGGAGCCCGTGCGCATATATGGGACATTTCTGATCCTTTTAACCCCGAGCAGGTAGCTTCATACTCAGGCAACGAGGCAAGTCTGGTACACAATCCCTACATAAAGGGATCTTTTTCATTTTTCTCTCACAATACCGAGGGTTTGAGGGTGGTCGATATCACTGATCCCCTGTGTCCGGCAGAAGTCGGATATTATGATACTTACCCGGGGTTAAGCGGCGGATTCCATGGCTTATGGTCTGCCTATCCTTTTCTGCCTTCGGGTTTGATACTGGGAGGGAACAGGGAAGACGGATTGTATATCTGGCGTTTCAATGGACAAAAGGGTGCCCGGATTTACGGACAAGTGTTGGATTCAATCACGGGGCTTCCGGTTCCCAACGCTATCATACGACTGGATACTACAACGGCGAAGGCAAATAGTTCATGGGATGGGTCGTTTGCGATTGGAGTTATGCCTTCGCCGATTGAGGGTTATTGGTTAAATGCCAGTGCGCCGGGATATGTGTCAAAGGCTTATGGAAAGTTGTATCCACAGGAAGATGACAGCCTTTTTGTGACCATTGAACTGGTGGATTCTCTAACGTCCGGGACAAGCCGGCTCGCCCAACTACCGTCTGCAATGTGCTTGTTTCCTCAGCCTGCAGGGACGTGGGTGAATGTAAACATACACCCTCAGAATGTTTTACAACATGTATATCTGACGTCTGCTGATGGCAAACGATCAGGTTTGTCATTTGGAAAGGCGGGGGCAGGCGAATGGAGAATTGATTTGTATACAGGTGTCAAACCATTGATCCCTGGAATGTATATCATTACGATGGTTTCAGAAGATGGGGTGATGCATGCCCGATGTGTGATAGGAGACTGATGACAGATCATTTAGCGGTCATAAGAGTAGAGGATTTGGATGGCACCGGTTCGTCAGAAATGATATTTCGGTAGTGCTGATATCTTTTCAGAATTTGTCTGACGTATTGGTAGGGTTCTTCTCCCCGGCAATAACCGTGCTTAACGACTGGATCATGATAATACTTTGGTGTGGATTTCATTCGTAAGAAATAATCCACATTCTCTTCCCACTTCTCAGGATCTTTCCGGTATTTACGTGCCAGATTCCTGGCGTCAATGACATGTCCCAGTCCCACATTGTAGGATGCCAGGATAAACTTGATCCGCTCTGATTTATCATCTACCGTTTTTGCCCAGTAACTGTCCAGTCTTTCAATGAATCGAACCGCTGCATCAATGCTTTGGGATGGTGATGTGATCGTATCAAATCCGAGTCGCTTGGCTGTGGCGGGCATCAGTTGCATCAAACCATAGGCACCAGCCCAGGATTGAGCATCCGGATTAAAATGCGACTCCTGGTATACCTGTGCAGCAAGCAGACGCCAGTCCCAGTCGATCTTTTTACTGTAAGTTTTCAGGTATTCATCGTAGGCGCTTATTTTTCCGCCTGATAAAGAAGAATACTCACTGCTCATTCGTTCCTCCGATTGTTTCGGATTGAGAAAATATTTCTTGTACAACGCGTAATAATGAGGGGTCCGTTTTTCCTGGTGAAGCCATCGGTTCAATTCCTGTAATAGCATAGGTGACTCTTTTCTAACGGCCCAGGCAATTTTCTGAGGAAACGAAATGGGCGTGGCAACATCCAGATTCGGAAAGTAGGTACTATTAATCATGGCCACATTCTCATCGGATACGGTCATGGTGATCTCTCCGTTGGCGACTTGTCGGATTAGCATCTCCGAGGTCACATCACCTTGTACTTCCTCGATGTTGATCTTACCTCCGATCTCCTCCGATAAACTCTGAAGTCTTGAGTAAAAACTAGTATTTCGCTTTACATGGATATGCTGTCCGGCGATGTCAAGAGGGTTTCGGACGAGGGCGGCCTCCCAATCCTGCCGTTTCATGCGTGACCAGTTCACGGGTTTGCGCTGCACCAACACCTGCCGGGTAAGCATATGGTGCTCTGTGAAGTTCACGATTTTCTTTCGTTCATTGGTGACGGTAAGGTTGGAAGCAATAATGTCAGCCCGGCCTTCCATCAGGTCTACAAAAATCTTATCCCAATCTTTTATAACCTTAATCTCCAGTTCTACGCCCAGGTGTTTGGCAAACTGTCTGAGCAACTCGTATTCAAAGCCCATGGGATTGCCTTTGTATAGGAAATAGGTGGTAGAACTGGTTTCAGTCAGGGCAATTAATTTGCCGCGTTGTTTGATCCGATCCAGGTCGAATGTGATCCAGTCACCTTCTGAATAGCTGCCGTTCCGATCACCTGTCTGGCAATTGTATGCCAGACACATGGTCAGGATTAAAACAAGATATCGTGTTGTTCTTTTCATGCCGTTGCGCTCCTTTCCGTTTACTTACGGCCTGTCACCGGGCGCACTTATCTCCCTGGAGGAGATTTTTTCGCTTATTCTTGTACGTCAAATTTGTGGAATGGTTCTCAGATTACACAAAAAAACATGACAGGCGATATTTTGTAACTTTCATGTATTCAGTTATTTGTGAGTTAGCCGATGTGTGAAGATAGTGTTTCTCAAAGATTTGCAGTCATATTTCAACCTAAGTATGCCTAATGCTTATGATCTGCGATTGGCACGCCTCAGCCACCAAATACAGGATGGACGGTGAATGGTCTTTATTTCCTGTTATTTTTGCATACCATGCACAAGCTCGTCTTGCCTATTCTGATCATTTGTTGTTTGGCCTTGCCCGGGGTGACCTTGGCGCAGTTTCATTCTATCAATGACGGATATGAAGCTTTACGAGAATACAACTATTTTAAGGCCAAGCACATCTTCTATAAAAAGCTCAAGCGACATCCCGTGCCGGCTTCATTTGGCCTGGCAACCATATTTGTCAGGAGAGATAACCCGTTTCATCAAACTGACAGTGCATTCAAGTACATATGCATAGCACAGGAGAAGTTCATATCCTGGCCATCGGATATGCGGAATAAGATGAAAACATACGTTGATTCAATCCATATTATCTTTCTGAAAGCAGCCATATATGAACAGGCTTATTTTCATGCCGTTGACAGTCCGCGGGTAGAGACGCTGGAACATTTCCTGTCTGTATATGATGGGGCGCCTCAGGCCCATGAGATCATGGTCTTGAGGGATGCAACAGCATATCGTCATGCGCGGAGACAAGGCACATCCAGGGCTATGAGGGAATTTGTTGAGTGTTATCCGGATGCTCAGCAGTATGCTGAGGCGGAAGAACTGTATCATGCGATGTTGTTCAAGGAAAAAACAACACCATCCGATCTGGAGAGCTATCGCAGGTTTATTCAGGAAAACCCGGAAAGCCCATATGTGAATGAGGCCCACAATGCGTTATTTGTTCATGAAACCAGGGAAGGCAGGGCTGTAGACTACCATCGGTTCATTAAACTTTATCCCGATAACCCGAACGTTCAAACGGCCTGGCATAACCTGTATCAGTTGGAAGTATCTGATTACCGCCAGGAAAGTATCCAGGCCTTTTTAAAAAAATACCCGGACTACCCATACCGGCAGCAGATTAAACAGGACATCGTATTGGCAAAGCTTCAATTGTATCCCATTCGGCATGAGGGGAAATGGGGGTTCATGGATAGCTCCTCAAACGTAAGGATTCCCTGTCAGTTTGAGTGGGTGGGGGCATTTGAAGAAGGGGTTGCACTGGCTGGCAGACAAGGTTTGATGGGTTTTGTGAATAAGAGGGGACAGATGGTTGTGCCATTCATTTATGAAGAAGCGGAGGCGTTCAAAGATGGCCTGAGCCTGGTGGGTGATGGGAAGAATTACGGATTTGTGGACCGCACCGGAAGGGTGATGATTCCATTGAAATATAGCCAGCTCAATGACTTTTCAGAAGGACTGGCAACAGCAGAAATGGATGGAAGCTTTGGTTTTATAAATGAAGAGAATCATGCAGTCATTCCGTTTGTATTTGATGCGGCAGGGGATTTTTCCGAAGGTATGGCTTGGGTGAAGATGGGGGGAAAGACAGGATATGTGGACCGCACCGGAAAAATGCAGATACCTTGTCAATTCGATTGGGGCGAATCATTCTCCGGAGGTCGTGCCCGCATAAGAATAGGAAAGAAATTCGGAGTGATTGCCAGCGACGGAAGATGGATACTGAACCCTGAATATGAACTTATCGGTACATTTAGTAGTGGTCTGGCACCTGTGGTACTGGAAGGAAGACTGGGATATGCCAACCGGGATGGGCAGCTGGTCATACCGCTGAGCGGTGAGGCGGATGCGGATGTGGTCAATTGGGGGGCATTTCAGGATGGACTGGCGAAGACAAGAATCGGAAAGAAACGAGGAATGATAGATACCCTGGGGAAAGTCGTGGTGCCGGCGGACTTTGAAGATCTTGGTAACATGAGTGAAAACAGGCTTGCAGTTCGGAAGAGAGGAAAATGGGGCTATGTGAATCGAAAGGTCCGGTTGATCATTCCTTATGAGTATGAGCAGGCTTGGAACTTTAATGATGGGCTGGCCAAAGTACAGAAGGACGGAATGATTGGTTTTGTCGATACACTGGGAAAGGTAGTAGTGCCTTGTGTTCTGGAAGATGCGGGCTATTTTACCGATGGTTGGGTGTGGTTCAGGAAGGAGGGTAAGTGGGGGTTAATGACAACAGATACGACGATGATTATGCCCTTGCTGGATCACGCTACACCGATAGGGCCTTTGATTGAACTGGTAAGGGATGAGAAAATAGCATATCTGGATAGATTACAGAATCGTATTATCTGGAAAGAGGAAGGATTTGATATGGAAGAGTTAGGTTGCGAATAAGGCTAGTTAAGAAATCAAAGTTTTGCTTCCCGCTCAAACAAGTCCTTACTGATGCTTTCGTCATTTCGGAAATAGAAAACACCACCCCAATTGTAGGTGATGTGCTTGTAGATGGTCACGTCACCTCCACGGTTAATGACGATCTTTCGGATTCTCCGGTTTCTTTCCTCGATAACTTCTTCGGTAATACCTTCCTTGTATTCTTTGTTCAGCTCCACCTCTGTCTTAGAAGTCAGCTTAACCGTTGGTGGTGTTTCTGTTAAACGCTTTTGCTGCTCAAGCTTGGCCGCAGCTTCCTTTCTGCGACGTTCAGCGGCGGCGATCTGAGCCTCGCGAACCCGTCTGTCGTTTTCTTCCTGTTCAGCTTTTTTTCGTGCTTCTTCTTCTGCAGCCTTTCTTCGTGCTTCACCTGCTCTTGCATCTGCTGCCGCAGCTTCTTCTGCTTTACGTTTAGCTTCAGCGTCTGCAGCGGCTTTCTTAGCGGCTTCTTCGGCCTTTCGTTTAGCATCCGCATCCGCCGCTGCTTTCCTGGCGTCTTCCTCAGCTTTACGTTTAGCCTCAGCATCCGCTGCCGCCTTTTTTGCAGCCTCTTCAGCCTTGCGTTTAGCCTCTGCATCCGCCGCTGCTTTCTTGGCGTCTTCCTCAGCTTTGCGTTTAGCCTCAGCATCCGCTGCCGCCTTTTTCGCAGCTTCTTCAGCCTTGCGTTTAGCATCTGCATCCGCCGCTGCTTTCCTGGCCTCCTCTTCGGCTTTACGTTTAGCTTCCGCTTCAGCCTTTCGTGCCGCTTCTGCATCCGCCTTGCGTTTGGCCTCGGCTTCTGCTTGTCTGGCAGCCTCCTCAGCTTTACGTTTAGC
Organism: Flavobacteriales bacterium; assembly: GCA_020435415.1. Lineage (NCBI taxonomy): Bacteria > Pseudomonadati > Bacteroidota > Flavobacteriia > Flavobacteriales > Flavobacteriales bacterium. The sequence goes on along the minus strand of JAGQZQ010000024.1, from coordinate 6,237 downwards.
TTCAGCTTCGGCATCTGCAGCTTTTTTCGCGGCTTCAGCTTCCGCCTTGCGTTTAGCTTCCGCCTGTCGTGCAGCTTCTTCAGCTTTACGCTTCGCCTCAGCTTCAGCCTGGGCAGCAGCAGCTTTTCTTGCTGCTTCCGCTTCCGCCTGTCTCTTAGCTTCCGCTTCTGCTCTTTGAGCTTCGACCTGACGTTTAGCCTCGGCCTCTGCAGCTGCTTTCCGGGCAGCCTCTTCCTCCGCCTTACGTTTGGCTTCGGCTTCTTCCGCCGCTTTCTTAGCAGCCTCTTCTTCCGCTTTACGCTTGGCTTCGGCCTCTTCCTTGGCTTTCTTCGCCGCTTCTTCCTCCGCCTTTTTTCTTGCTGCTTCCTCGGCCTTCGCCTTCTTCTCGGCCTCCTTTTTAGCGTCTTCCTGTTCCTTCAGTTTTTCTTCCAGTTCCTGTTCCGCCTTTTCAATTTGCGATTGGATGGATTTCGTGTAATCAGTATCGTAGTCGAAGTCATCTACATCAGACGAATAGGATATCTTTCCAACCGGCTGATTAAAGATGATCGTGTTGACGCCTTCAACCTGCTCAAAAAGCTCTATAATAAAATCAAAGGGTTCAAATTGGTCCTGGATTCTTGCTGCCGGGACTTTGGTGTCCACGCTGATCTTCTTTGAAACATATCCTGGCTTGGAAAAACTAAAAATATATACATGATTGAAATCCAGGGGCTCGGAAAAGAAGCCTCCACCGGATAAGTGAATAACCTTGGCAGGACCTCCGTCTCTTGAAACGGTTATTTTAACGTCATTGCGATTTCCCCCTTTGACACGAACCGTCCCTTCCACGTCAAGTTGATTTTGCGCTGAAAGTATGGATGTCGCAAACAGGAACAATGCAACCATTGCCTGGCGCCATCGCCGGGGAACTTGGTCGGGGCTCGTATCAGGGGAATATGAATTGTAATTCGGACGCATGTGGTATTCTGTAATCCTTGTTCACTACCTTGAAAGCAGCAAAGCCAATGCCATAGTTGTTTTTACCTACGTTTTCGTCTTTGGTTTGGTTTTTGTTTCAAGAAAAATGTGCGATCCAATATTCTCCGTTAATACGGCTTGTTACGGATAACTTTTTCTGTACGTTTCAGTATAAGGGCTACGCACAAATGTAATAAGAATGAACTTGATTTCTAGGAACATGAGGCTATTTAGATATGGATCTTTGCTTGGCGCCCTGCTACTGGTAACGGTTTCTTTAAGAGCGCAGGATGTGATAACCATGGATCAGACCATTGCCTTTATACAATCCAAGATGAATGACCATTGCCGTCTGGATATGAAGAACGGCGGAAAACTGGTGATCACTTATTTTCGGGATGGGGTGGATTACCGTGAGGATATTCTTTTCACGGCTGATATGGATACGGCACAGATCAGTTATAATCCGGATGAACAATCCATTAACATACACTGCATGGAAGGGGAGGATGAGTGTGTCACACGGAGGTTGTATAAGGATAAGGAAAGAAGATTTTATTCCAGGGTCAATTTTGCATTCGGGTTTTCTCCTGAAGAAGCACAGGTCCTTATGGATGCATTTAAACATATGATTATCCTTGTAAAAGATGACAAATATGAAAGAACAAAACCGTTTGAGTAGCAGGAGGTACATCCGTCGAATGGCATTCACGACTGGGTGTTTGGTTTCCTGCTTTGTCCTGGTTATGTCTATATCCGTCCTGGCACAGGATGCCAATGACCTGCTCAAAGAAGGAAATAAACTGTTTGACAAGGGTTCCTATGAGGAATCGATCAATTTTTATAATCAGGCTCTGGAAGTAGACAGTCAATTTTTTAATGCCCTGAAACAACGGGCCCATGCCCAGTTACTGATGGGAAGGTATGAGGAAGCTGTAAGTGATTTTGACAAGTTGCTGAAGACTGATCCTAATCATAAATGGGCTATTCTGAATCGTGCAGCTGCAAAAATGAAACTGAAAGATTATAAGGGAGCTATTAATGACTATGACAAGGTACTTGAAATGGATCCGGAAGATCACGAGGCATATAACAACAGAGGGTTTGCCAAAAAGAAGAATGGTGATACAGATGGCGCCTGTGAAGATTGGAACAAATCAAAAAAATTGGGCAACAAGGAAGCCAAGATTATTTTAAAAAATAACCATTGTAAATAGCGACCGATTATGAATGCAATCTACATTTTACCTTTTGCCGCTATTGCCTGCTGGATATCCCGGTTTGGTGAAGCTGAACCGGATATTTCAAGAACTGTAGATCAGGATTGGACAGCGTGTGTTGAACAATATGATGTGAAATGGGGCGATGAAGATTGTAGCCAGTGTCATTCATATCAGGATACCTATAAAGTGTTTCTTCGAAATAAATGTGATGCCCCGATTGATGTGCAATGCTGCGTTCAGGAAGACAATAAGACCTGGCGTTGCTTCTCCTGGTATGAGATCAATCCTGGTGATACCGTGGCTCCATATGCATGCAAGGGCACAGGAAAGTATATGTACTGGTCCAGAAAAGCAGGAGATAAAGGTTCACCTTTTCCAACGAGAGAAGAAGTTAACAGAGATCATCCGGATTGATCAATACTTAGCCGGACTTCCATCTGTAGTTCCTTAAAGAATTCCAAAAAGTTGCTTTCCCATTCTCTGGTTTCAGGTAGCATCAATCGGTCCGTTGCGCTTGCCAAAGGCCATGGGAAAGATGTACGGCGTTCAATTCCCATTAATGATTGCCGGATTCCCTTTACCGTTGCATATTCCGATAACCAATCATGCCGGATCATGGCGGATAACATGGCTTGACAAGGTGCAGGCATGACTTCCCGGTTCTGGTTTAAGGTCTGATAGGCACTGGCTATAAAGGTGCCAAGTGCGTGATTGCTATGCATGGTCCAGGTATTGGCCAGAAAATAATCATAGAACAGATCAACAATAATCCCTGCACATTTACCATGCTCGGGGTGAAGTTGCTTTCTAAGACCCTGTACAATCGGGTGGTTATCCGTATAGTGATCAATTTTCCGGTGTAAAAGGATGCCACGACTGATTCCTTGAGGATATGTTTTATATGCCTTGCCCTTAACCCGGTCGGCAATGAAGTTACCTATCATGAGCCCGGTATCGCCTCCGGAGAGATAGAGGTGGGCAAGCAGGTTCAACGGATTTTGTCTTTGGTGAATAGTCTCACATCGTCAATATAGGCATTTTCGTAAATTCGCTGGATTAAATGCACACCATGAAGAATTATATCAGCACCTGGATCCTGCTCGGGATATTCACAAGCCTGGGTTTTGCCCAACAACCCGGGATGAAAATGCCTCAGCCAATGGGTGTCAGACCCCATGGCATCGGGAAGAAAAAGGATGCAAAGCTCATTCATAAACGCACCCTGGTTGTGGTTAAGCAGGATGAAAATTCGCTTGACCTGAAAAGTGTTAATGCCAGCCTGAAGTCTGCTGTCGATAAATACTGGAAACTGAAGGTACGTGGTATTGAGTTTAAAAGTGAGGCACAGGTGCAACCGTTGATAGATAACCGGGATACCGGCTATGTAATACTTCGGCTTGCAGAACGGCTGTTAACCATTACGGATTTGCCGGAGGAAGATGCTCCAACGTCACTCACCGTGCGTAGTATGGAAATATTTCTTCCTGAGAATAAAAGAAAGATAGCCACACTTCGCTTACCCGACGATGTACCCAAGGAAGGAGAGATCATTCTTGCATTGAAACAGCTCCAGCATTACCTCGCAGAGCGGGGGGCATCGTGGGAAAGTCAGGATCCTTATGCAAGTGCCGATACCATTAAAGGGATGGCGGGGAAGATTCTCCTCATAGATAAGAATGATTTCATTGCTTTCAAGGAGTCGGATATGGATGAGATCACCAGTCTGTATTCCATGCCCGTTCAGGTTGTCGGATTTCCGGTCATAGAAAAAGCCCTGAAGAAATCTGATCCGAAGTATGCTGTGGTACAGTTGGTGCATTACCGCCGTACCCAGTCTCTTCATTATATCATAGATGCCCACTCCGGGAAGTTTATCGGTCATTTCAGAACAGGAAATCCCATAGGAGATTACCTCCATTACCATCAGCATGTCACCATGTCTCACATTAAGAAGTACGGGGACATTGCCGGTATCAGTTATGCGAAAACGTTCTCAAAGCGATTCTCGGATATGTATTGTAAAGGCATGGAGATAAGTCCCAGGTTCTTTGTCCAGCAATCATGGTATAATGGAAAGTCATATGACAACAAGACCATATTTACCGAAAGGCTACCTGAAACAAATAGCCTGGTAAGTCATGTGGGGACCACGGAGTATAAGAAGACGGTAGGATATGGTTTTGGTGTGTCGGGTACCAATTACATGGATTCGGTGTGGAGTGCTCAGGCAGCTGTTTACTACTCATTTCAAGGGCAGAAGTTCCTGTTTACGCATTATGACAGTCTGCAGAAAAAGAACCGCACCAGAGAAATTGAGTTCCGGTTGGAGTATATCAAGATTCCGCTGTTTCTGGCAGCCAATACCAACAGTAGAAAGGATGTTGTATTTCAGATTTTTGCTGGCCCCCAGTTGGGGCTGCTGAAAAAGGCAGAGGAGTTAATTGACGGAGAGAGTTATGACGACATTCTGTTACAGCGAAGCTTTAAAAATAAGAGCGACAGGATTCCATTCAGTAGTTCTTTCAAAAGTATTGACCTGGCAGCAGCAGCCGGGATAGGTGTTCACCTGAAGATCAGCGGAAATATATTCGGCTATCTCGGAGGACGCTGGGATTATTCAATCCTGGATGCCGATACCCAGGGGCAATGGAAGGATGCTTCACTTTCTCCATCCCGGAATATGACATTGGCGGCAGAATGCGGACTTAGTTATCTGTTTTAACCACCATGCTGGTTATACGCTCATTTGATATGACAGATGATCTCCTCTGGCAGGAGGCCATGCGTATCAGGGAGCTTGTATTTATACAGGAACAGGCATGTCCTTATGAAGAAGAGTTTGATGGCCTGGATCACTCATCCACACATTTTCTGGGATACTGGAATGATGTTCCTGTTGCAACATCCCGTCTGAGGGAAGTCAACGGCAAGGTGAAACTGGAAAGGTTTGCTGTGTTAAGTGAGGTCCGCGGTAAGGGCATCGGAAAGTCCATGGTAAAAGAAAGCCTGGCTCTGGCATTGACGATGAACAAGCCGGTGTATTTGCATGCACAGACTTCTGTTTGTTCTCTGTATGCGCAGTTCGGATTTCAAAAGACAGGAGCACCATTCGATGAGGTAGGAATACAACATTATGTCATGACGCTTGCTACACCCGTTGCCTTATGAAAATCAATCAACCCACCCTTTTGGTTGACAGGGAAAAGGCATTGGCCAATATCAGGATGATGGTGGGACGTGCCGAGAGCGGCAGGGTTCGGTTTCGGCCTCATTTCAAAACCCACCAGTCAGCCGAAATCGGAGAATGGTTCCGTTCGGAAGGTGTGCGTCAAATCACCGTCTCATCCCTGGATATGGCCCTGTATTTTGCTGACCATGGGTGGATGGATATAACAGTTGCCTTTCCGGTAAACATTCTTGAAATAGATAAGATCAATGTACTTGCACAAAGGATAACCCTCAACCTTGTTGTACATTCTGCGGATGCGGTGACATTTCTTGATAAGCATCTTAATCACCCTGTAAACGTCTGGGTAAAGGTGGATGTGGGTACGCATCGTTCAGGGATGTCTCCGGGAAATCTAACCGCGATTTCCGACGTGGTGAAGCGCATTGTTCGGGCAGGTAGATTGACGCCTGTCGGATTGCTTGCACATGCAGGACATACCTATGGTATGCGCGAGAAGGAGAGTATTCAGGAAGTGTTCCGCGGGACCCGGGACATCATGCAACATCTTTCGGACCAATTACTACCTGTCGCAGGAAATCAACTTGAACTGTCTGTTGGCGATACCCCGGGCTGTTGCCTGACAGAGTCATTTGAGGGTGTTGATGAGATCCGGCCGGGAAATTTTGTCTTTTTTGATGTGATGCAAGCAGTCATCGGTTCATGTAAACCCGAACAGATTGCTGTGGCAATGGCTTGTCCGGTTGTGGGCGTTTTTCCCGAAAGAGGTGAGCTGTTGATCTATGGTGGAGGTGTGCACCTGTCCAAAGATAGTCTGAATGTGGATGGGCGTACACAATACGGTTGGCTGACGGATTTCCGTGGAGG